>JAUVRU010000013.1 GCA_030597485.1 Anaerolineae bacterium | reverse complement strand
TCTTCGGCGTCTCGCATGAAAACGAAGCCGCGGGATATGATGTCGGGACCTTCAATCAGCTCACCGGTGGTCTCGTCTCGGGAGGCGACGACGACCACGTACCCGTCCCGAGACAGATGTCGCCGGTCGCGCAGTACCACATCGCCCACGTCTCCGATCCCCAGCCCGTCGATGAGCACGTAACCGCCTTCAACCCTCTCGCCCAGCCGTCCTCCCTGCTCGTCAAACTCGATCACCCGGCCGTTTCTGACCACAAAGATGTTTTCCCGGGGAATGCCCATATTCCTCGCCAGATCGGCGTGCAGCACCAAGTGCCGGTATTCGCCGCTCACAGGGATGAAATAGCGCGGTCGGGTGAGGGTGATCATCATCTTCTGTTCTTCCTGGCTGGCGTGACCTGAGACGTGAACCGGCCTCAGGCGAGGATAGTAGACGGTGGCGCCCAGCAGGAACAGATTGTCCAAGGTGCGATGCACCAGCTCCTCGTTGCCGGGGATGGCTGAGGCGGAGAGAATGACCGTGTCGCCGGGCTCGATGGTCACCTGGCGATGTTCCCGGTTGGCCATACGCACCAGAGCGCTGGTCGGTTCTCCCTGAGTGCCAGTGCAGACAATCGCTATTTGCGAGGGGGACAGTCTGTGCATCTCTTCGGGGCGGACGAACAAATCGTCGGGCGCACGCAGATACCCCAGTGCGCGGGCCATGCGCACGTTGTCCACCAGGCTGCGCCCCACTACTCCCACCCGCCGGTCATGTTTCAGGGCGCAGTCTATCACTTGCTGAACGCGGGATATGTTCGAAGCGAAAGTAGAGACGAGCACCCGCCCGTCGGCCTGGCTGAACACTGTTTCAAAGGCTTCGCTGACAACGCGCTCGGAAGGGGTATAGCCAGGCTGCTCAGCGTTGGTACTGTCCGACATAAGGGCCAGCACACCGCGTCGGCCGTATTCAGCCAGCGCGCCAAAGTCGGGCAGCTGGCCGTCAACAGGGGTGTAGTCGAACTTGAAATCCCCGGTGTGAATCACCAGACCATGCGGCGTCTCTATGGCCAGCCCCACCGCGTCCGGGATGCTGTGGCACACCCGGAAAGGCGTCACCGTGAAAGGTCCGACTGACACCTTGTCACCGGGCGCAACGGTGTTGATGGTCGTGGTGTTCAACAGCCCAGCCCTTCGCAGTTTGACCTCGATCAGGCCACGCGTCAGCTGGGTGGCATAGAGCGGGGCTTCAATTTGAGGCAACACATAGGGAAGGGCGCCAATGTGGTCCTCGTGGCCATGTGTGAGAAAGATGGCTTTCAGGTAGTCTGGGGCTTCCATAAGATATCTGATATCAGGAATAACCAGGTCAATGCCCAACATGTCGCTCTCGGGGAACATCAGCCCACAGTCGATCATGATGGCAGTTTCCTCATACTCGACCACCGTCATGTTTTTTCCGATTTCCCCCGTGCCCCCCAGGGGTATGATACGCAAAGGATTCTTCAATGAAGTCCCTCCTTGAGTCTAGACTGGAAGGGGCAAATCCCCCCGTCGGTCAAAAGAGGCTCAACTGTTGAGCCTTAGGTTCAGGTTCTATTGGCCCGGACTGTTCCATCTTAGCCACAAGCTGCGGGAGTTTCTGGAAATCGGCCTCGATCAGCGGTCGCCACTTGGGTTGATGTAGGGCGGCTGCCGGATGGAACATGGGAACAACCAGCACATTGCCAGCTTGTCTGGGCTGACCATGGATCTTGCTGATTGACTGGCCGGGGAAATACCGGTACATTGAGAAACGGCCCAGCGTGACGATGACTTTGGGCTGGATGATCTCAATCTGGCGGTCCAGGTAGGGTTTGCACGCTGTCAGCTCCTCGGGCTGGGGATCCCGGTTACCAGGTGCGCGACATTTGATCACGTTGGCGATATAGACTTGCTCACGCGTCATGCTGATGTTGGCCAGCAGCTCTTCCAAGAACTTTCCAGCAGCTCCCACAAAGGGCCGCCCCTGGCGGTCTTCGTGAAAGCCGGGTCCTTCCCCAATGAACATGATGTCAGCCCGGGCCGGGCCTTCGCCGGGCACGGCGTGGTTACGTCCAGAGTGCAGCGGGCACAGGGCGCATGACTCTATCGTGCTCTCAAGTTGCTCAAGCGTCATCTGGCTGATGTCGATCATTCGTGTTTTCCTTTTTTGGCATTCAATCGATGTCTCGGTCATTCTGGCACCGCTCCCCGGAGAACGCTCAGTTCGCCCATTGAGCCTTCCCGCCCTGGTACGCGATACTGGTTCAGTTGGCTGGCAACACTCTCGCCACCGATGCTTGGCCCAGCCGTTCCAGCAGTCTGGATCGGGAGGCATCTACCGTGTTCCAAAAAGCGACCGAGGAGAAATCCGGTGTCGTCAACAGCAGCGCGTCTTCTCCGTTGTCCGGGTAGTAGCCTTTGCGCCGGCCGACCTCTTCAAACCCGTACTTGGCGTACAGAGCCTGGGCCGCACAGTTCGAGATGCGCACCTCAAGCGTGGCCCGGACTGTCTCGAGATTGCGTGCTTCGTCAAGGAGCGTGAGCAGCAGACACTGTCCCAGGCCACGCTGGCGCATGTCGTGCCTCACAGCCAGTGTGCTAATGTGCGCCTCGTCAACCATCATCCAAAAGCCCGCATAGCCCCACACTTCGTCACTGTCGGCGCCTGGTCGAAACCATAGCATCTGTCTGAGCCGGTGCCAGGTTGAGGCGTCCGCCAGCGTAGGATGAGACCTCTGTGGGCCGAGCACATAGTAATGAGCCGTCTCATTCTGGGTCAACTCGTGGCGGTAGGCTGTGTCGGGCCAGGGCATCGTGAAAGATTCCCGCTCGATGCTCGCCACCGCCGGTATGTGGGCGACCTGCATTGGTTTCACAACCAGGGGGATGTGTCCCAGATACATTTGCTTAGTTCTCACCGCTGGTCGGGAGTGTCACCAACAGTAGCCAATGGCTTGCCCTCAGGAGTTTGCAGGTACATTGGCATCAGGCCTGCCAGGTCATCCACATCGTTGGCGGCCAATCTGACGGCGGCCAGTTCGGCCAGACAAGCAGCGCGCCGCAACCTCAAGGCCGGTGACGGGATGATGGCTCCTGAGCCTAACTGTGTCTTCAGGTGGGTAGCGGCGTCGTCATCGATTTCCCCCACGAATGTGGCTGGCACTGTCGCCATCTGGCACAATCCGTCAACGGTGGTGAGCGTCGGCGACACCACCTGCGTCCAAAGATCATCAGCCTGGTGGTAGCAAGCGACGCCAATCCGTCTCCGTCCGGCTTGGATGATGGCCCACACCGGCTGGTCGGGGTTTTGAAAGGGATAGGCTACCGCGTCTAGGGTGGCGATGCCGATGAGAGGCAGTCGATGTGGTAGTGCCATGCCTTTTGCTGCTGCAAAGCCAATGCGCAGGCCGGTGAAAGAGCCGGGCCCCAGTGACACCGCGATTCCTGACAGCGATTCGACTGCAACCTGGTGGGTGTTCAGCATACGGTGAATACGTGGCACCAGCTCCACGCTGTGGGCCATGACCGAGCGCCAGGTCTCCTCGGCCCATACCTGGCCCTCACCCCAGAGAGCAAGGCCAGCGAAATTGGTGGCAGTATCAATGGCTAGCAACATGATCTGTCAGATGCCGCGCGCGGCAAAGGTAAGATGTTGGAACTCTTTGAGTAGATTCCTATGATATTCGCCCACCGCCCGAATTGTGATACGGCGTTTGGTCTCGTCCAGATGGTGAAACGTGATCCAGAGGTGATCGGGTGGCAAGACCTCTGCGACGCGATCTGCCCATTCGATGACGCATACCCCATCGCCATATAAGTAGTCGCCCAGGCCGACGTCCATCGCTTCACTCACGTGGCTGACTCGATACAGGTCTATGTGATACAGGGTCACGCGACCGTGGTACTCATTCACGATGGTATAGGTGGGGCTGGTGATGTGATCCTCCACTTGCAGTCCATATGCCACGCCCTGCACCCACCGGGTCTTGCCGGTGCCCAGTATCCCCTCTAGGGCGATGATTTCGTCCCCCTTGAGCAATTCACCCAGTCGTGCTCCGAAGCGACGGGTTTGCGCCTCGCTGTGGCTGATGAAGTCAATGGTTTGTTGATCGAAGATCGAAGCCACCCAACCCTCCGGGGTCTTGTGTCCGTAGGGGCATTATACCCCGGTACGACGGATTTGGGAAAGCTCCGGGGTGTTTGGAGTACGTTCGCAATCTGAGGGAATGCCCAGATTTTCGAGGGCTTGGTGTTTGCCTGCGTCCATCCTGGCTGACCTGAGACCAGATTTGGCAGAAAAGCCCGTCAGTGCGGGTGAACTTCGGGAGTCCTTGTCCCAGACTCACCCTGGCCACTTGAAACTCCCCAATGATTCCAAACGCACTGTCTGCGCTTCCGTTCCTGGCCTGCCTTCCGGTTCCATGGTATATTATGGCGGATTGTGGCTGGACCCGTTCCGGAGCGGCCGCAAGGGTCGACTTTGGTATCGCTGAGAGAGATACCTGTTGCACGTCAGCCGGACCAGGCAATTGCCCCGGGCTTCCCCAAGGCGGAAGCGGGCCGGCGGTGTCCGAAACCTGCCAGCCGGTGCAGCACCACGTGCGTGCCCTCGGCGAATTGGTGCGATGTTTGACTCACTTATCCATAAGGTGTGACCACCATAGAGAAAGCTGTGCCGGGGATCTTGATGCGTCACCTCATCATTTCTGACATTCACGCCAACCTGTTCGCGCTTCAGGCCGTCCTCAGGGACTGTGAGGGGACGTACGATGATGTCTGGTTCTTGGGCGACGTGGTGGGCTACGGGCCCCATCCCAACGAGTGTGTTGAACAGCTGGGTGACCTGAACTGCCTGGCCATCGCGGGGAATCACGATTGGGCTACGTTGGGCAGACTGGATGCGGGCAGCTTCAACCCCGATGCACGCCACGTGCTGCTGTGGACGCAGAGTGTCCTATCCAAGGGGAACATGCAAGTCCTGGATGAGTTGGAGGTCAGCACCGTCACGGAGGAGCACTTCACGCTAGTCCACGGTAGCCCCCGCCATCCGATCTGGGAATACGTCCTGCATCCTCAGGTGGCGCAAGCGAACTTCGACCATTTCGACACCCGCTATTGCCTGGTGGGGCATACCCACGCCCCGGTCATCTTCGATGAAGGTGACGGCAATGAAAGCACATGCGAAGCCCGCCTTCCTGCATTCAACAGCGGCCCGCAGGTACTGCCTGATTCCAGGCTCATCATCAATCCCGGCAGCGTGGGGCAACCGCGCGATGGGGACCCGCGGGCCAGCTACGGAATCCTCGATACGGATAGCCTCACGTTCGAGCCACGCCGAGCTCCATACCCGGTGGCACAGACACAAGCGTTGATGGAGCAGTTTGGTTTCCCAGCTCGCCTCATCATTCGTCTTGCTTTCGGCCGGTAGCCAATAAGCTCAGCGGTGTGACCCGATGCGCCGAAGGTCATTCCTGGCCCGGTGCTGGGGTGCCGGCGGTTGTTTCGGTGTGGGTTGGCATCTTGGTGGTCGTGATCGTAACGGTCGCCGTCAACGCCGGTCTGGTAGCAGTGGCGGTTTGGGTAGGTGACGGACTGGGGGAGGCCTTGGCGCTTATCTCCACCTCCACTGTGTCGGGCAGCACACTCTGCACGCGCAGGGTTTCGGGCGCCACGATTGTTGGCTTGACTTTGTGTACACCCACTCCCAAGCCAAAGAGGTCGGCAATGACCGTCACATCCTGAAGGGTCAGTGCCTGTAATCGGGGCAGAGGCCCGGATAGAATCACGTCCACTTGTGCCGGATGGGCGACCGCCCACATGGTCTCGTCCAGCCCTTGGAACGTCACCTCTCGCTGTACTGTCTGTCCACCCTCAACGGCAGCCACCTCGATGTTTACCTGCACGCCGCCGGGATTCCCATTCTCTCCCGTTTCTGGCTGCACCACCGACACCCCCGCCGGCAGATTGTGCGCCACCCGTTCAGTGATGTCGTCGGTGGTGTCGCTGACGTCGACTGGGAAGGTCTCAACGAAACCCGGAAGGTTGTTGAGGGCCGACGGCCCGCCAACCGCGGTCACGGTGGGTGGATCGACAGTGATGTTGTTGATCCAATAGCCGGGGGCTACCTCACCGACAATGACCACGCGCACTGCCACGTCTCGATAGCCAAAGCGTTGGTTGATCGGTATGGTGATGTCAGCCTCCGCCGGCTCAATGATCACCCGGTTGATCTGGTCCCCGTTGGTGTTGCGTGCTGATAGATCAACCGAACGGCTGATAGTGTCTTTGGCGCCTCGCAGGTACACCTCGGCCACCACCTCGTTCACCTGATCAACAGTCGACGCTGGCCCGCTGACGGTGGCTGTGATGGGCGTGACGATAGGGGTGCGGGCGATGTAGCCGACGGGCGCACTGTCCACCACTTCGACCTCGATAGGTACCTGGGCTTCGGCCAGAGGCTCGAGACGGATGTTAACCGTGCGGGGCCGTTTCTCGACGACGATGACGGCTTGATCGGATACTTCCACCTGCACGGGCACATCGTGCAGCCCCGGGGTCAGATTCTCCAGATCGATCCATGCCCGGAACTTGGTTGGTGACAGTTGGTCCCAGCTAGATTGGGGAGCCTGCAGGCGCAGTGTGGTGCGCTCAGGCAAATCGCCGAAGATCACCGTGCCGGGCGGTATCCCGGCGACCTCCAGTGGGATGCTGGGCGCATAGTCAGCTTCGACCGGTGGATTCTGCTCGCGCACCGCCACGAACCACACCATGCTGGCCAAAATGATGGAGAGGATGAGGGTGCTCACACTCTGTGTCAACCGTCTCAACACAACCACACCTCTTTAGGTTGCCCGCCTCAACCGCTGCAGCCACTTGGGCCACGTGTCCTCAATCTGGAGTCGGAAGAAGGCGGTCAGAACTGTAGCCAATCGGTTCTCGTCCAGGCGGCGGATGATCCGCCCGCCGTGAGCGATGGAGATGATGCCGGTCTCTTCGGAGACGACGATGGCGATGGCATCGCTGTTTTCGGTTACACCGATGGCAGCCCGGTGTCGTGTGCCCAGGTACCGGTCACCTATGTTGGCAGTGCTGAGCGGCAGCACACAGCTGGCTGCCAGCATCCGATCTCCGCGCACGATGACAGCCCCGTCGTGCAGGGCCGTGCGGGGAAAAAAGATGGTGAGCAGCATCTCTCGAGAAATCTCACCGTCAATGGCCACACCTGTCTCAATGATGTACTGCAATCCGCTCTCGCGCTCCATCACGATCAGCGCCCCATGCCGGGCTCGCGCCAGCTGGGCGCACGCTTGCGCGATGACCTCTATGGCGTAACGGATGGTTGTTTCGCGAAATCGGGTGCCGAAAAAGCCGCCGGTGCCACGCCCCAGCCGCTCCAGCATCCGGCGCAGCTCCGGTTGGAAGACGACCGGGATGGCGACCAGCAAGGCCGGCAATGAAATGCGAATCAACCAACTGAAGGCAGTCAGCTGGAAGACAGTGGAGATCACCACGCCGGCGACGCCAACGATGACCAGCCCACGCAATAGGGGAACTGCCTGAGTTCCCCGAATTAGCCTGAACAGCCAGAAGAAGATGACGGATACGAGCAGGATGTCGATCACGCTCATCCAGTTAAGGCGCCACAGGATGGACAAGATATCCGTCAACAGAAAGTCTCCCACAAGTGTGAGCTGACCAGCCAGCGAACGGTGGCCCGCTCACTGATCACCTGGCCGCCGGGCGGTGCCTTCACGTCTCTGGAGATCCTCCAACCTGTTGAGACCTGGCTGGCCAACAGGTTGCGGAGACCCAAGAACATGTCACGTATCCGCCTGACGGGGTCGGCTAGGAGCCGCCACTCCTCATCCTGGCAAGGAGCTGTCGATACTCGTCTACTTCTTCAGGACCCAGATCGATGATGGTCTGGATGGTGCGGACCGCTTCCGCACGCTGCCCTGCCTCCAGCTGCATCTTCCCCACGGCGGCGTATTCGTCAATCGCCTGCCGGGTCAGCCCGCAGTCCACACATGCAGAGGCCAACCTGGCATGCAGTTCAGATTCCTCAGGAAAGGCTTGGGTCACCTCCTGCAATACCTCCAGGAGCGTCTGGGTTGCGCCCGCTTTTCTGTGTACATCCAGCCACGTGTCGAGCGCGCGCAAGGCTTTCTCTCTTTGTCCTTGCTTGAAATAGAGGTACGTCAGCTCAAGCAGGGCGCGCTCGTCCCGGGGTGCGATGGCCACAATCGACTCGTATGCGGCGATGGCGCGTGCCCATTCCACGCGCTGCTCGAAGATGTCACCCATATGGTACAAGATATCGGTTTCCCAGGCCCTTTGATTGGACGATCTGGAAACCAGCCCCAACGCTTCGCCATAAACCGTCAGCGCCCGTTCCACTTCGGCTGTCTGATAGTACGTGTCTGCCAGGATCAGGTAGTGCTCCAGTGCCTGTTCAATCTCATCTTCATCCACCAGCAGTTCAATTAGCCGGGCGCGTGCCTGAACGTCCATCGGAGCCTGGTTGAGGATCTCCTGATAGATGTTGGTTGCGTTTTGGATTTCGCCGCGTACCTGGTACGTGTCAGCGATGGTCAGGAACATGGTAATGGCCTGCCGAGTGCGTCCCTGCATCATCAAAATGTCAGCCAGGCGAGCGTACAGACGAAGGCTGGCAGGGGCCTTTTGGATCGCCCGGTAGCATTCCTCCACCGCCGTCATCAGCATGTTGCGCTGCATGTACTCGGCAGTAAGAGCAAGGGTGGTGACAGTGATCTCGGTCTCCGGGGTTTCCAAATACTCAGCCAGTGCCATCGCGTCGTTGTTCTCCGATATGCTGTCCATAGCACGGCGTGCCTGGCGGGATTCCTCTTCCCAATCACGGTCGGAGAAGAACTGAAACAGCGTCTGGGCGAAGACGCTGGCCTCTTCAGTGTCGCCCTTGGCGATGTAGCTGTCGGTGAGCCGCTGGTAGGCCATAGTCAACTGGCCTGCCTGCTCGGGGGAGGCGTCCGCCAAATCCACCATTTTGGCTACTTCGATGAAATGCTCCAATGCTCTATCGACATTGCCGGCGGCGTGATAGGTGAGGCCCAGGCCATAGTGCGAGCCCAGTGTATATTCCTTGTCGCGCATTGAATGGCGAAAAGACTCTATGGCGTTGTCGTGATGTCCGCGCTCATAGTACAGGGCACCCAGGTGGAAGTAGGCGGCGGTGCGGCTCAACCCGGCGTCAATGGCCTGGCGAAGGCTCTCGATAGCGTCGTCAAATAACCCACGCGTCTGTTGGTCAATCGACTGGCCAATGGCAGCGGCAATCATCGGATTGGGACCGCTATCGGTGCCCACTGCGAAGAGCAGGTCTGCCAGCTCTTGTAATGCCCGCCGCTCGGCCTGATCGAGGGGGCTGTGTTCGCCCACGTGTTCCTCCTCCACCAAACTCTCGAAGTCAAGCATGTTTTCCTCGTCCCCTGGCAGCACGTCAGTTGGCTGGGATGTGTGCCCGTTCTGTAGGATCGTTGCACCCGGTGACAGAGGCACCGTGGATTGCAACGAAGCCAGACGCATTTGCAGCTGGTTGTTACCTGGATCCAGCCGGAGTGCTTCGTGGTAGCACCGGGCGACCAGCTCACCGTTGCCCCGACGTTCGGCAATGTTGGCCAGAGTAGCATACTCAGCGGCAGCCTGTGCTGGCCGACCAATCTTCTCCAAGGTCCGGGCCAGCCACTCACATACTTCAATCTGATCAGGGACCAGACGAGAGGCACGCATCCAGAGATCGGCGGCTTCCTCCAACCGGTTCTGTCGGGCAAGGATGCTGCCCATTCGGGTACAGGTGACCGACGCCTGTTCCAGCATACCCAGCCGTTCCCGAACATCGGCCAGGCTGGACAACACTTCGGTATCCTCCGGGGCCAGCGGCGCTGCCCGCTGGAGAGCCTCGAGCCCGGATTGCAGCTGGCCCACTTCCAGGGATGTGTCGCCCAATCCCAGCGTCGCGGCCAGGTCTTGGGGAAACTCTATAATGGCTTGCCTGTAGGCGGGGCCAGCCGCTTTCCAGTTGCCCTTCCTGCTGTGGTCGGCCGCTATCCGCATGGCGCGTGCATAGGTCTCGCGATCGCCAGCCACCCAACCCCTCCTGGTCCAATACGCGGATCGGTCCAGCTCTATCAAAGGCAAGGTCCGACAGGAGCATGAGACGCTTATGCAAACGAAGTCCGAGTCGCTTCCCCAGCCAACCTCACCATTGAGTCACGGTTGATCGGCCACCAAGAAAGCCAGGATGCCTTTTTGCGCGTACAGCCTGTTTTCCGCCTGGTCGAACATCACAGATCTGGCAGCAAATGCCAGCATTCGTCTAGGCAAAGTATACCACAATAGCGTCCGCTTAGAAAATGGCCGGGATGGCCTATCGGGCTGTGCCGTGTTCTTCGAGGGTTGCCGGGAGCACGTGAGGAGATGTGGGCGTTCCCTGGGTGCCCAGGGGTGAGAATAGAGACGTTCCGCCGGAACGTCTCTATCGCGCGTTCCCTACTCTCCCAAATCCGTGCCACGCTCACACAATTGACTTTTGGCCTGGACGCGTCTAGAATGGGCGTCGTAGCCACGTGCAGGATGGTGATTAAGTTGGAAGACGAATCTGCATCACGTAGCAAAGGACGCATGTCCTACCCTTTGCCTAGCAGTCATGTAGTCCGGCTCCCTCGCTGGTAGGTTGTATCCCCGCTGGTCGCCACCTCCGAGGGGGTTCACCCTTGGAGGTGTTTCGATGCAAACCCCTGTCCTGGACACTGTATTGGCGCACCTGCGTGCCGCTCTGGAGAATGATGATCTGGGCGAAGCCGCGGCCATCATCGAGGCCTTGCGCCCGCCCGACCAGGCTGACCTTTTCGCCGAGTTAGACGACGAACACCAGATAGCACTCTTGCCCACCCTGGACCCGGCCGACTCGGCTGATATCCTGGAGGAGTTGGCCGACGAAGAGGCGGCTGAGCTGGTGGAGGGCCTGGCGACCGAGACAGTCATCCGCATTGTGGACGAGATGGAACCCGACGAGGCAGCCGACCTGCTGGGTGACATCCAGCCCGAGAAGGCACAGGTTGTGTTGGACGGCCTGGAGGATGCGGATGAGCTGCGACCCCTGTTGCTGCACCCCGATGACAGTGCCGGCGGGTTGATGACCTCCGAGTTTCTGGTGCTGCGCCAGCGCATGACGGCGGCCGAGGCCATCCAGTCCATCCGCTCGTGGAAACCAGAGGCGGAAACGATCTACTACCTGTTCGTGGTGGATCAGCAGGGCAGGCTGCGCGGCGTGGTTAGCCTGCGCCGGCTGGTCACAGCCGACCCAGCCACGCCCATCGTCCAGATCATGGACCCGAAGGTCATCTCCGTTCCAGCTGGCACCGATCAGGAAGAGTGCGCCCGGTTGATGGCCCGCTACGATCTGCTGGCATTGCCGGTAGTGGATTCTGGGGATGTGCTCCTGGGTGTGATCACCGTTGACGACCTGATTGATGTGCTGGAGGAGGAGACAACCGAGGACATTCAGCGCCTGGGCGGTGCTGAGCCATTGGGCCGATCCTATCTGGATAGCGACGTCTTCACCGTCACCCGCAAGCGTGTTGGTTGGCTGCTGTTGCTCTTCGTCACCGGCACATTGACCGGCAGCGTGTTGCGGTTTTTCGAAGACGACCTCAAATCCGTGGTGGCTCTGATGTTCTTTGTGCCCCTGCTGATAGGCACTGGCGGAAATGCCGGCTCGCAGACCACCAGCACCATCATTCGCGCTCTGGCGGTGGGAGATATCGACTTCGGGGATGCCGCCCGCACCCTGTGGCACGAGCTGCGCACGGGCATCTTGTTGGGAGTCCTCATGGCCGTAGCTGCCTACGTGCGCGCCATCACGTGGGGCACGACGCAGGCGCTGGCTGCCACAGTCTCCCTGGCCGTTCTTGCCATCGTGGTGTGGGCCAACGGCATGGGCGCGATTCTGCCCCTGTTGGCGACCAAGCTGCGAATCGATCCCGCTCTTGTGTCCGGCCCGCTCATGAGCACGCTGGTAGATGCGACCGGCCTGCTCATCTATTTCCTTATGGCGCGACTGATTCTGGGATTGTGAAGGCTAGGAGCAGCTGCCGGCAGATCCTCTTGGACCAGGAAGTCACCCGGATCCTTGGACATGGGCGATGCCATCATCTTCCGTCAATGGCTTCCAGACCACCCATATAGGGTCTCAGGACTTCCGGCACGGTGATGGTGCCGTCCTCTTGCTGATATTTCTCCATCACCGCAATCATCATCCGTCCCGGCGGCAGGGCTGACCCATTGAGTGTGTGCACGAATTCCGGTCTTGCCTTCGACTGGCGTCGGAAACGGATGTTGGCCCGCCGTGCCTGGAAGTCGGTCACGTTGCTGCATGAGCTGACCTCCGTCCACTCGTTGCTCCCCGGGCACCAAGCCTCGATGTCATATTTCTTGGCCGCGGCGAATCCCAAATCACCGGTGCACATCTCCACCACGCGGCAGGGAATATCCAGGCGTCGTACCAAATCCTCCGCATCAGAGACCAGGGTTTCCAGCTCGTCGTAGCCGGTATCGGGGGTGGTGAACAGGTACATCTCCACCTTCTCAAATTGGTGCACGCGCTTGATGCCACGCACATCGCGCCCAGCGCTCATCTTCTCGCGACGGAAACAGGGGGTATGGGCCAGCAGTTTGATAGGCAATTGATCCCCGCCAAGAATCTCGTCGCGATGAAAGTTGGTCAGCGGCACCTCAGCTGTGCCAATGAACCAGAAGTCCTCCTCGGCGTCGTAGTACATGTTGTCGCGGAACTTTGGTAGGTGAGCAGCGCCCACCATCGCTTCCGCATGTACCATAAAAGGTGGATATATCTCGGTGTAACCGTGATCGCGGGTGCCTACGTCAATGAACCAGTTGGTCAGCGCCCGGTGTAAGGTGGCACCTGCCCCTTTGAGCACGTAGAAGCGGGTGCCGCTCATCTTCACACCCCGTTCGAAGTCAATGATGCCCAGCGTTTCGCCCAGGTCCCAATGCGGCAACGGCTCGAAGTCAAACTGGCGTGGCTCTCCCCACTGGCGGACAACGACATTGTGGGATTCATCCGGTCCGACCGGCACGCTGGGATGCGGCATGTTGGGCACCCACAGCAATTTCTCGCGCAATTCTGGTTCCACCTGGCGCAGCGCCTCGTCCAGTTCCCCGATGCGGTCGCCGATCTCGCTCATCCGCTGTTTCAGGGCCTCGGCCTCGTCGGGCTGGCCTTCGCGCATCAGGTTTCCGATCTGCTTGGAGCCAGCGTTGCGCTCCGCCCGCAGTTCCTCGGTCTCTCGTAGCAGCGCACGTCGCTTGCGGTCCAGTTCCAGGATTTCATCGACTGGTGCATCGGCATTGAGTTTGATCAGGGCTTCTTTGACCAGATCCGGGTTCTCGCGGATGAATGCCATATCTAGCATATGTTTACCTCTCTCCGTCAGAAGGTGAGCGCCGGGGCCCATATGCGGCATCAGTATAGCAGAAAACCGTATGATTGCATAACAGATGTATGGACCTTGCGATTATGGGGGCGTCAGGCCGGGATCCTTGCTCCCGGCGCGAGTCCCCAGACTTCCGGATCTCTGTATTCCCCTGCATCCATTCTGGCTGACGCGAGGTCGAATCTGCCGACAAGCCTGGCCAGTACGGGCAATCTTCGGGGGTCTCCGTCCCAATTTGACGATTAGTCGTGATTCGTCTATACTGGCTTTGGATTCTGGCGCCGGAGTGGCGGAATTGGCAGACGCGCGCGACTCAAACTCGCGTGGGCTTGGCCCTTGTGGGTTCGATTCCCACCTCCGGCACTGCAAGTCAACGAGGACTGTCCAATACACGACAGGTGCGTTTCATAACAATGCAACTGTGACAGAAGCATACTTGTGCCGGGAGCCGGCCCTTGAGTGCATCTGGCGGGGTCTGGGAACACCCCACACACAGTCCGATTGGAACAAGCCTGATCACATCAGTGACAGATGGAGATGCGCAAACTAAACCGAAAACTTCTCATCCTGATTGCCATTGGCCCTGTGGGCTGCCTGGCCGGGCTGTTGTTTGGCCTGTTTATCGGGTGGCAGCTGCTGCCGGTCGAGTACACTAACACCGAAATCGGTGATCTGAGTCCTTCCGATACCGAAGAATTCGTGGTGATGGTAGCCACGGAGTTCTGTTCTGGTGGCGACGTAGCCAGAGCACACCTGCGGTTGACCGAACTGGACGTGGCCAACCCCGAGCAGTATGTCGCCTACCTGGCCGAGAAATATGTGCAGGAGGGCCGTGGGGCAGGTGACCGTGACACAATGGACTTGGTGTGTCTGGCTGAGGGGCTCAATGTCAGCAGCCAGTCTATGGTGGCATATGTTGCCACCCCAACGTCGCCGCCGACGCTGACCTTCACTCCCCTGCCCACCGCAACACCCACCCCGGCGCCAACCCACACGCCACGGCCGACGGACACGCCGGTCGTCGAGCAGGCGGAGGACTCCACTCCAACTCCCCCGGCGGAGAATGCTGCGCCCACGGAAGGCCCACCGCCACCAACCGCCACGCCGGCACCACCCACTGAGACCCCTACCCCCACGCCACCTCCCGTCGACTTCGTGGTGAAAGAGGCCCGCATGCTGACGATAGAGGAGAATGGGGGTTGTCGGGGCGGACACCAGATCTCCATCTCGGTTCTGGACGCGAATGGTCAGCCATTGGCCGGGGCGGTAGTGACGGATCT
>JAUVRU010000434.1 GCA_030597485.1 Anaerolineae bacterium | reverse complement strand
CTCCGCTCCCACGGATCTTGCTTTTGCTCAGGAGGGATGGGCACGTCGACCACGCCGATTTCGTCGCCGTAATACAAGGTAGGTGTGCCCCGCAGTGTGAGCAGCAGCATGGCTGCTACCCGAGCCTGGGCCCGCCCATACCACCGGCTGGCGATGCGGGATTCGTCGTGGTTGCCCAACACGTGGTTGGGCCAGGCGCCGGGCGGCAGGGCGGCCTCCACCGATTCCACAACTTGCCGGATGGCTCTGGCTCGCCAGTCAGCACCCAGCAGCGCGAAGTTGAAGGGCATATGCAATTCGTCGCCGTCCTCGCCGTAATAGCTGGCCCATTGCTGCAAATCAAGAATGTGGATCTCTCCCAGGGACACTCGAGGACTGGAACCACTGTAACCCTCGAGCAGCCGGCGAAGGTCACGGTACTGGGCATGAACGTCTGGATGGCCCTTGTCGTGGAGATGAATTTGCGAATCGTACTCACCCAACGACCTGTGGATGGTCTTGGTCTGCGTCGGATTGAGGGGATTGTCAGTCAGCTCAGGGTCCTTCATGATGTAGTGAGCCACGTCGATGCGAAAGCCGTCCACGCCCCGCTCCAGCCAGAATCGCACCACGTCGAACATGGCCGCCTTCACTGCCGGATTCCGCCAATTGAGGTCCGGTTGTTCCTTGAGAAACGAGTGCAGGTAGTATTGCTCGGTGGCCTCTTCCCACTCCCAGGCCGGGCCACCAAAGACGCTCAACCAGTTGTTGGGGGCCGAGCCGTCGGGCTTGGCGGCGGCCCAGACGTACCAGTCACGCCGGGGATTGTCGCCCGAGGAACGCGACTCAACGAACCAGGGATGCTGGTCGGAGGTGTGGTTGGGCACCAGATCAATGATGATCTTCAGGTTGCGGCGGTGAGCTTCAGTCACAAGTAGGTCAAACGTCGCCAGATCGCCGAACAGTGGGTCAACGTCAACATAGTTGGCAACGTCGTAGCCGAAGTCGGCCATTGGCGAGGGATAGAAGGGCGATAGCCAGATGGCGTCGACGCCCAGCGTCTTGCGTAAGTAATCCAGCTGCTGGATCACCCCTGCCAGGTCACCGATGCCATTTCCGGTGGTATCTTTGAAGCTGCGCGGATAAACCTGATAGATAACAGCCGTTTGCCACCAAAGGTACTGGGTCGGGTTCGTGGCTGGTCTCCTTGCCGGTGAGGGCGGCATCAAGACTTCGCCAGAAGCTGGTTGAAAAGCCGTAGGTAGTCAGCCAGGTGGTGGGTCGACAGGAAGTGGTTTCGGATGTGCTCGCGCCCGGCCTGACCCATTCTGTCAGCCTCAATGGGATGCTCCAACAGGTGAAGCACCTTGTCAGCGCACTCCTCGACGCTTCCCACCAGAAAGCCAGTCTCCCCATCAATGATCTGCAACGGGATGCCACCCACGTCGCCGCCAATGACCGGTTTTCGCTTCCACATAGCTTCAGTGACGGTGAGGCCAAACCCCTCGCGGATGGACTTCTGGATGACGACATCGGCTGCGGTCTGGAACGCGTTCACCTCGCGGCCCCCGACACCTTGGAAGTTATGGAGGATGCGAATGTCGTAATCCTCTCCCGCATGTCGCACCGTCTTGTCGTAGTAATCCCAGCCTTCCGGGTCATCGGAGGCCATTGAGCCAACCAGGGCCAGCTGCACTCCAGGTATCCGCTCCTTGACAATCCGGTAGGCATCAATCACGCCCAGGGGATCCTTCCAGGGGTCAGACCGCCTGGCCTGCCCCGGGAGCGGTCCGCCATCATCACGACCGTAATCTCTGCCGCTGGCATCGGCCGTAGCGGCGTTCATGGCAGCATTCTTGGGGGGTAGTGGATCAATGGTGGGCGCGATCAAAGCCAGATGTTTGAAATCGACCCCAGGTCCAACGTATTGCTCCATGGTGAATACGGCGGCTGGATACTCGTCGATGTAGCGTGCCAGGAAACCCCAGTAGTCGGGACTGGGCGCTGAGGTATCAATGTGGCAGCGCCAAATCCAATGGCGGCCGTTCTTCCCAGCTGTATAGCGAAGCAGGCCGGCCGGCTGTGGATCGTGCACGATCACGAAGTCGTAACGGCCCTCGAACTTCTCTGCGTTCAACTCATTGTACCGTTGCCAGATTTGCTGCATCTCAGCGGTGAATGGGGTAGCCATCCCCTGCAAGCCATTATGCATCGCCTTGGTGACCTCGAAGAAGTCATCCGTGCCCTCAATCACCTGCCAATGGGCATCGAGGCCAATGTCACGCATCAGCGGCACCAGCGTCGGCAACATCTCAGCCACGCCCCCGCCAAAGGCGGTGGCATTCACGTGAACAACCGTGGCCCCGTTCAATGGCTCCGCCAAGGCACGGATTGTTTCGATAGTCTCGTCACCGACGATAGCACGATAGTCTTCCAATGCCTTGGTTCCTACATCAACACTCTGCAGCATAAGCTCTCCTTCTTTCAGTTGGCCACCCGAGTCCAGCGAATCGTGGAGCACCCAGAGGGTATGAGAGTGTTGAAAAAGGCAGTTGGCCTGGGTTGCAGTGGGGTGGATTTCCCAAGAACGTTGCCTTTTCGGCGTTGCCATCCCTAGATCTGACCTATCCTGGTCTCAAAGTGGGGTGCCGTCCCTAACCCAGCACATAAGTATGGAGTTCTTCCACACCCTCTTTCGGAAGGGTTTCGGTAGATTCCGGGAATTTGCGAGACCGTGCGGGTGGGGCCGGTCCCTGTCAGGCGGGAAAGCCGGGCACGGTCACTTCCACTGGAAGGAGAACTCCTCACTTTCGGGGCTCAAGTGCGTCGCGGACCCATCGGCGTTCTGTCGTTCGACAAACACGTACCACCGATACTCCAGCGCCGGGCCATCCGCCTGGTAGAAGAAACGGTCGGGCACTCGCCACTCCAGCGCCTTCACGCGGTCGCCTTCATAAACCGGTTGGCCTTGCTGCAGGAATATCAGGCGAACAGTGTACCACTCGTCTTCGGCTAGTTCGCCGACCGATTCCCACTTGAGGATAGCAATCACACCGCCCACGACACCCTCATCGAGGGGCTCCAGCAACACAGGAGCCTCATACACGAAGGCAGGTGTGGGCGTGTCTGATGGCTCCGCGGTCTCACCGCCAATGGGAGTGTCAGCAGGCGGCCGCGTGGCTGTAGGCGGAGGCTCTGGAGTCGGCGGTGCCGTGACCACGACAATGACGGGGGCAGGCGTTGTCGCCGTCCCGACCGGCGGCGGCGCCG
>JAUVRU010000150.1 GCA_030597485.1 Anaerolineae bacterium | reverse complement strand
GTTGTCGACGAAAGGGCGCGCGGTCAGGGGGTGGGACGGGCCCTCATCGAGGCCGGCTTCAGCTGGGCCAAGTCCCACGGATGCAGCGAGATGGAGGTCACCACCGAGGAGGAGAACGGTGCCTCCCAGGCCTTCTTTCAGAGTCTGGGCTTTGAGGGTGCCGGTGTGCTCCTGGAGCGCGAGTTCGAGAATTGACCCCAGCCAAGAACATGGTCTGCCTGCCAAGTGCAAACAACAGGGTCCTGAATGGTCCCATCCGATGAGTGGAGCGTGAGCCTGGCAGTGAGGGGCTGATAACGGCTGGACGTTCAGTGGATTCAGCGAAGTCAATAGTTCAGTGGTTCAAGCGACGCTGCTGGGACATCCCGATTGCGTTTGTCCATCATGTATCACTTGTTTGTCTGTACTTGGTACTTCGTCAAGCGCGGATTGATAAGTGAATCCAAGGGAATTCAGCCACAAAGCAGTGAAGTACCCGCCGAATCATAGACGACAAAGTACTGGCTTCCCCCAAAGGAGGAACTGAATGAACGACAACCTCAGAACCCAGCTAACAATCGCCCGGGATCGACTGGACGAGATCAATGCGTTGCTGCTCGACCCCCAATGTCAGGCCATCAATGACTTCCTGGCCGTCGTCGAGAAACACGGCTCCGTCGAGGAAATCAACCGCAAGGCTGAGGAGGCTCGCCAGATTCCCAATCTGATGGCCCGACTGAGGGCCATCAAGTCACCCTACCTGGATGACCTGAAATGGCTCACTGAGCAATGCGATCGGGGCGCGTTCATCACCATCGCCGACTTCCAGCGCAGCGTGCTGGGCGACCGGGCCGACACGATGTCCTTCGATGAGGGATGGGCTGTCATTCTGGAGATCAGCGCCTTTCAATACTTCCCCTGGCTCATCGTCCAGGCCAGGCAGGCCATTGAAAAGGGTGAGGTGATGCCGGGCCGCTTCATCCGCGTCCGTCGCATGAAGGAGCAAGCGGAGGACAACGGCGATATCCTGGCCGTGGCCGCCGCCATGCAGATCATCGGCGCCAGTTACGTGGAGACACTGGACACCAAGGGCACCGACGGGTCAAACGTCCACCTGGGCGGCCCCGAGACCATCACCGGCTACTTCGGGGGGATTGGTCAACCGAATGAGTACGCCCTCAAGTGGCTTGACGAGTATCTCTACTACTACACCACCCACGGCAGCAAGCAGGTGCTCAACGTCAAGCCCGGCACCGTGTTGGTGGGCTACTCCCTCCAAAAGTTGGGCGTTGACAACGAATACAAGACAGCAGTATACATGGGCAACGATAACCCCTATGCCGCTCTGTGGACGCTGATCGGCGCCAAGCTCTTCTCCCGAGACGACGGCACCTCCCCCCTCATCGGCTTCAACTGGAGCAATTCCACCAACAACGAGACTATGGAGATCACGGCCCAGGTGCGCAAGGCGCTGGGATTCGAGGATGTAGTCCGCTTCGAGCACCACATCACCGAGACCTGGAAGCACATTGTGCGCCAACCATACCTGCGTCGCGACGAGCTGGTCGAGATTGCCGATCACGTGGCCAACATAGCCGCCAAGCACGAAGGGGGCGATCCCGAAGTGGAGCAGACCCGCGAGTATCCTTCTGACATCCTCGACTACTTCCGGGAGAAATCCGAGATCGAGGAATCGGGCCATATGCCCTTCCTGCAGCGTAACTATCTGGACAAACACGAGGCCTTGAACCGCACTGCGCGCGCCTTGACAGAGAGAGGACTCACCTTCGTGGCCGCCCGCCATCTGCACCGATAGGCAGAGACGGCCGTCAACGGACTGAGAGGGAATAACCATGATCCCGGCACGTATGAACGAATTCCTGCGCGACGTGCTGCCCGAACGCACGCGGCGCAACCGGCTGCGGAGAGAAGGCCCACACGCCTTCCTGGAGTTCGGGCCACTGGACGTGGAGCGGCTCCACCGCATGGGCATCGAGGTAGACCGCCTGGGGCCACAGCTGGTGGTCTGTATGTGGGATGAGGAAAGCTCCCTGGAAATCGGGGGCTACCTGGTGGTGGACAATCTGGCTATGGGGCGTCCTTCAATGGGGGGCATTCGTTTGCTATCCGACATCACCCCCACCACGGTCTACAACCTGGCCCGAGGCATGACCCTCAAGAATGCCGCCGCTGATCTGCCCTATGGGGGTGGCAAGAGCGGCATTGTGGCCCCCCGCGATCTGTCACCAACGAAGCACGTCACCGTGGTGCGCGGCTTTGCCCACCTCATTCATCACTACCTGGATCTCTACCTGCCCGGCCCAGACGTGGGCACGGATGACGCCGATATGAAGACCATCGCCATCGAAAACGGCCTTGATTGCGCTCTCTCCAAACCGGTGGACATGGGAGGCAACCGCATTGATGAGCTGGGCGCTGCCGGCGGCGGCGTGGTAATTGCCATTGATACCTTGCTGGATGAGATAGAGCGGCTGAAAGCCCTGCCCCAATTCGCTGAGATGCGGGTCCCGCCTCGGTCTGAGCTGACCGTCATCATCCAGGGGTTCGGCGCGGTGGGAGCACACGCCGCCCGCATGTTGACCGAAGGCCGCTGGCTTTCGGGTGACGAAGATGTGATGGAAAGACCATGCGTCGTTGGCGTCAGCGACGAGACCGGCTATCTCTACAGCCGGGAGGGATTGCCCATCCCAGAACTGCTCAGACTCCGCCAGGAAAAGGGAGTGGTCACCTTTCCCTACTTCCTTGACCATCTCATAGACATTCGCACACCCCAGCCACTGGTCAAGTTCTCCAACAGCTGCAACGATCTGCTGCGCGAGTCGGCGTTCTGTTTCGTGCCGGCGGCGCCCATCGCCCACTACCTGGACGTGGATGCCGACACCAATCCCTCTATGACGGTTGACCAAATGGGAAAATGGGCAATGATCGTGGAAGGGGCCAACACCTACTCACCTGATCCGGCCCGCAAAGCTGCCCGCGCCCGCATGGAACGAGCCGTCTACTGGCAGGCCGGTGTGCTCATCGCAACCGACTACCTCGTCAATTCTGGGGGCGTCATCTATGCCGCGCAGGAGCGCATGATCGAAACACCACCTCATCTGCGCATACCACAACAGATGCTGGGCGACCGGGAGGCGGTCGATCGCTGGCTGGAGGAACACCAGGCCGATTTGGAGACCCTGGCCGAACAACGCCGGCTGGCAGGCCAGGAGAAACGCGACCAGGTCATACAGCGCAACATGAAGGAGCTGATTGATCTGTTGGTGGCCGATCCTGACCTGCTCCCCTGTGAAGCAGCCGAGCGCATCAGCATTGGCCGTATCGCTTCCAGCGAGAGCTATCGCACCGCGGCCGAGGTGATGGAGCCGGTGCCGGTCATCAGCCAGGATCGTGCTGCCGGTGAGGCTGCCCGCATGCTGGTTGAGGAGAAGAGCGATCTGCTCGCGGTCGCCTCGGCGACGGGTGAGCTGGTCGGAATCATCACTGACCGGGACATCACTCAGGCCTCCGCCACCCTCCATCCCCAGGACCTGCCGTTGACCAAAATCATGACGCGCCAAGTGATTTCCGCGGATCCCGATGATAGCATCCTTGACGTGGTGCGCAAGCTCGAGTACCATGAGATCTCTGCCATGCCAGTGGTACAGCATAAGCGGGTCTTGGGTCTCGTCAGCGGCGACATCCTGGCCCGACGCACGCTCTACCGCCTGCTGCAGGGACAGGACTGATGGAGCCAGGTGCACCTATGACACAACACCGGTTACTCGGCATTTTTGCCCATCCTGACGACGAGTCCTTTGGTGCCGGAGGCACGCTGGCCAGGTATGCCCGGGCCGGCGTGGGGGTCCACGTTTGCACGGTGACCGATGGCGCCGGCGGCTCAACCGAGTCCGACGCGGTCCAGGCCAATGCGGATCTGTCGCTGGCTGACCTGCGGCAGCTGGAATTGGAGTGTGCCTGCCGCGCGCTGGGCGTCAGCCTGTGGTCGCTGGGCTACCGCTACCGCGACAGCGGCATGGAAGGTTCCCCCGACAATCAGCACCCGTCCAGCCTGTATCAGGCCGGCCTGGAAGACGTGGCCCGTGACCTGGTGCGTGTTATGCGAGAGGTACGCCCCCACGTCATCATCACCCACGACCCGACCGGGGGCTACAGCCACCCCGACCACGTCAAGGTCAGCCGTGCCGTGGGTCGCGCCTGGGAGCTGGTGGCAGATGGTCACGCGTTCCCAGACCTGGTAGCCGACGGCTACATGGCCTGGCAGCCAGCACGTCTCTACTACCTGGTAATGCCCCGATCCACCATCAGGTGGGTCATCTTCTTCGTTCGCCTGTCGGGCAAGAACCCGCGCCGTTTCGGAAAAAACCACGACGTCGACCTGACTCGCTTCGGTGTGCCCGACAGCCAGATCGACGTGCGGCTGGACGTCCGCCAATACGTGGACATCAAAGAGAAAGCCAGCAGATGCCATCAGAGTCAAGGTGGAGGCGCCCACGCGTGGCCCAGATTCCTGGGCCAGCGGGCGCTGCGATGGGAGAGCTTCGTGCAAGCTTTTCCCCCAGACGCCGCCCCTCACCGGGATCTGTTCGAAGGGCTCGAACACGCTGAGGAATAGGGACTCAGCGTGTCATTCGCTTCCCCATCAGTCCGGCAGAGAGGAGAGGGCACATGGCACGACAGGTTCTGTTTGAGCACCAGACGGACTCCGGTCAGGTCATCCGCATCGTCATGGGCGATCTGACGGCGGAACCGGTGGATGCCATCGTCAACGCAGCCAACGAGCGCCTGGCCCACGGCGGCGGCGTGGCTGGGGCCATTGTGCGCCAGGGAGGACAGGTCATCCAGGCCGAGAGTGACGAATGGGTGCAGGCGCGCGGCCCGGTACGTACCGGTACCGCTGCGATCACCAGTGCCGGCACCTTGCCCGCCCGCTACGTCATCCACGCCGTCGGGCCGGTGTGGGGCAGTGGCGACGAAGAGACGAAGCTGGCTGGCGCTGTGCGCAGTGCACTGGCGCTGGCCGCCGAGGGCGACATCCGGAGCATCTCCTTACCTGCCATCTCGTCTGGCATCTTCGGCTCCCCCAAGGAGCTGTGCGCCCAAGTCATGATAGGCACGGCCACCGACTACCTGGCCGGAAATCCAGCGGGTGTGGTGCGAGAGGTCAATCTGTGCAACATAGATGAGCAGACGGCCAACATCTTCCTGGACGAGGCACGCCGGCGGCTTGAGGTCTCGACCGACAGCTAAGATTGCTGCCAGTCGAAAGGCCGAAACCGCTTTGCACGACCGCAGTGCCAGGCACAAGAATGTAACCCCAAGAAAAGGAGATCAGAGATGCGTCCTTTCAACCTGTTCCGTTGGCCAATGATTCTCGGCATTTTGCTGCTGATCCTGTTGGCGAGCACCGTGGTGCTTGCACAGGAACCGGCGCCAGCTGGATCCACGGTGTCGGTCCAGGCAAGTGCCGGCACGGACTGGCCGCACTTCGGCTATGACAGCTCCTTTACCGCCTACAACCCGCTGGAGAGCACGATCAGTGTCTCCAGTATCTCACAGGTGAAACGGAAGTGGGGGATCGGATGTGGCGGCCACGGTTACTATGGTTCGATTTCACAATCCCCTGCCATATACGACGGCAAGCTATTCTCAACCGGTTCTCCCGCCTCCACACTTAATCTCCTGACCGCCTACGATGCCCGCACTGGCAGAAAGCTATGGGAGTTTGGCGGCAAACACCCCTATGGACCTCAACCGGTCGTCTCTCAAGACGGCATCGTCTTCTACTTCGAGGATTCCAATCCATCCAAGCTGTATGCCGTCGACGCGGATGATGGGCACCAGCTGTGGAAGTTCTTCATCGACCTTGAATTGGGCTTCACCGAGGAAACGCTGGTGACCGTCGACGAAGCCCTGGGCCGCATCTACTTCGTGGAGAGGCCCTTCATGGGCGACGGCGGAAAACTGTGGGCAGCGAACAAACAGAACGGGGGTGTTGCCTGGTATAAGAGCAAAGCCGAGGGTGACTATGACTTCAGAGGCCGTCACGTTCTTCTGGATGGCGGGAAGATCTATGCTGCAGCCCAGGTACGAGATGCGCAG
>JAUVRU010000484.1 GCA_030597485.1 Anaerolineae bacterium | reverse complement strand
CGAACTGATTCACTTGCAGCGCAACCTGGGCACGACCACCATTTACGTCACCCACGACCAGGTGGAGGCGATGACCATGGGCGACCGGATCATGATCCTTCGGTATGGGCAGATCCAGCAGATTGGGGAGCCGGAAGTCCTATACAACCAGCCAGCCAACATGTTCGTCGCTCAGTTCATCGGCAGCCCGGCCATGAACGTTTCGTCGGGACGGCTGGAAGCGGATGACGGAGGCACTGTCCTGGTCGCCGAGATCGGCAGATTCCCCCTGCCGCCGGAGGTGAGCTCCCGCATTAAGCCGGATGCAGGAACCACCGCCGGACCCAGGGAGGTGATGTGGGGCATCCGTCCCGAAGATATGCGCCTGGATAGCAGTGCCCCAGGACCGGACAGCCCCCAGGCTCTGGTGGACCTGGTTGAAGGACTAGGCTCGGATGCTCACGTTAGCCTGAAAATCAAGGATGTGATGCTCGTGGCCAGGACTCCGGCCGATGACCGGCCTGACGAGAACACAAACGTCACCGTCCATTTCAACATGAACAAGCTTCGCCTTTTCGATCTGGAGAGCGAGATCAGCATAATCGACTACAGTTAAGGCCACGACCGGCCCAAGGCCTGCCAGCCAACCAGAATGCCAAAGGAGGTAACATGCGAGGAATCTCGATTGGGATGGACGTGGCGGATATCGACACTCCTGCCCTGTGCCTGGATATCGAGGCAGTTGAGGCCAACATCAAACGAATGGCCGACTACGCTCGTGACAGGTCGGTGCGCCTGCGTCCCCACGCCAAGACACATAAATCGCCGGCGCTGGCCCACATGCAGCTCGAGGCTGGTGCCGTCGGCATCACCTGTGCCAAGCTGGGCGAGGCGGAGGTCATGGCCGCTGCCGGCATCAAGGACATCCTGATTGCCAACCAGATAATAGGCGCGCCCAAGATCGCTCGTCTGGTGAATCTGGCCGCTTACACCAGGGTTATGGTGGCCGTTGACGACGCCGCCAACGTGGCCGACCTGGACGCGGCCGCCGGGGTAAAAGGGGTCAGGCTGCGCATCCTGATCGAGGTTGACATTGGGATGAACCGATGCGGCGCAGCTCCCGGCCAGCCAGTTCTGGATCTGGCCCGGGAGATTGTGGCCTCACCCGGCCTGCGCTTTGAAGGCGTCATGGGGTATGAAGGGCACACAATATTCCTGGAAGATGTGAACGAGCGCATGGAGAGGACCGAAGCCGCCATGCAGCTCCTCACGGACAGCGCGGAGCTCTTGCGCCGGGAAGGCATTCCCGTAGAGATCGTCAGTGCTGGTGGCACAGGCACGTACTTCATCACCGGCGCCCATCCTGGCATCACCGAGTTGCAGGTGGGATCCTACATCACTATGGACAGCCAGTACGGCGGCCTGGAGAGAATCGACTTCGCGTATGGATTGACATTGCGGGCCAGCGTCATAAGCACTCGTGGTGATGACCTGGCCATCACCGACGCCGGACTCAAGGCCGTCACCCGCGACTTCGGGCTTCCGCTCGCGATCGATCCCCCGGGATGGCAACTCACCGCTCTGGCCGAGGAGCACGGTTTTCTGAGTCGCACTGACGGCCCACGCCTGCGTCCCGGTGACAAGGTGACCATAGTGCCCAACCACGGTTGCACCACGATCAATTTGCACGACAACTACTGCGTCATACGACGTGGCGTGCTTGAGGCAGTATGGCCCGTCGCTGCCCGAGGCAGGACTTATTAGAGTAATGGTGAGGTAGCTGCTCAGGCTGCTGCCTGACTCGCGCCAAATTCGCCGGGATTGGGAGATTTGGGGATGGAAATCCAAATAGAAATCCCCTTGTCCCGTAGTCCCGGCCCAGAAGCGCCTGATTCCCAGGAATGCCTGAGTGGCAACGTGGTGAGATAGTGAATCAACCTACGCTAGACCGTACCTCCCCGATGGGGAGACAGGAAGAAGCAGAAAGGAGATACTCCATGACTTTCACCTACGCTTTGGCCGATTTCCTTGACTTCAAGGACCAGGAGGCATGTGAGCGGGTGCGACGCATCACCCGGGAGCAGATCACCCAACATCCTAACCCGGACTTCAAGATCCAGGTGATGGACGAACCGGGGGAGTTCTACGGTGCCTTTGCCACGGACATCGTCCGGCGAATCAAGCAAGCCCTGGACGAAGGCCGTCAGCTTGTGGGCATCTTCCCCGTAGGCCCTATGCCCCAGTATCCGATAGCCGCTCGTATGATCAACGAGTTTCGCATTCCTATGCATCACGTCCATACATTCAATATGGACGAATACGCTGACGAGAACGGGAAGACAGCACCGGTAGAATGGGAAGGTTCGTTCCAAAAAACCATGTTTGACAGCTTCTTCAATCTGGTTGATGAGGACCTGCGCCCGCCCCTGAGCCAGATCCACTTCCCCACCGAGGATGTCATTGATCACTATGGCGAACTGATGGAAGCAGCTGGTGGCGTGGATGTGTGCTATGGCGGAATCGGCTGGTGCGGACACATCGCCTTCTGGGAATCCAGTCTGGGCCACGAATACGGCGATGATCTGGACTCCTATATGAAAGCCAAGGCACGCCTGGTGACGCTGACGCCGATGACTATCATGCAGAACGCGCTGCACTCGTTCAGCGGAGACTGGTCATGGGTACCGCCCAAAGCCAACACCATCGGTCCGGCAGAGATCCTGGCAGCCAGGCAGCGCAGCTTCTGGCTGGATGGGAGCATCTCGCCTGACGTTTCCTGGCAGCGTTTCATCGCACGGCTGGTGGCTCACGGGCCCGTCAACACCTTGGTGCCTGGCTCCATCCTGCAGACAGCGCGCACCGATTACACGTTGCTGGGCGGCGTGGCTGACAACGTCGTGATCAGCATGAGCTGAGAGATCCGCTCAAGATCACCCGATTCACATCACTGTTGCGCATACGAGGACAACAAT
>JAUVRU010000334.1 GCA_030597485.1 Anaerolineae bacterium | reverse complement strand
TGTTCGACAGCCGGCTCTATTTCGTGGAGCGCCTGATCGACATGGGCGCCCGCATCAGCCTCTGCGCCCCCCATCGTGCCGTGGTTGTAGGGCCGTCGCGGCGCCACGGTGAGACACTGCACAGCCCCGACATCCGCGCTGGGATGGCCCTTCTCACTGCAGCCCTTTGCGCCGACGGGCAGAGCGTCATCCACAATATCCACCAGATTGACCGGGGTTACGAACGGATCGAAGTCAAGATGCAGGCGTTGGGGGCGCGGATCGAGCGGGTGTAGATGCCCGGTACTGCGGGCAGTCCGCGGGCTCGTCGGGGCGTAGGAAGCTGAAACCCAACCGGATTTTGTTCGTAAAGACTTACACTATATCATCTAGTACAAAGGAGGACAACTATGGTAGATCGTATCGTGCGTGCCATTCGCCTTGACTGGACGGTCTTTCGCGAGATTGCGGAAGACAAAGACGCCATGTCGCAAGCGGCCATCATCGTGATCGTGGTCAGCTTTCTGTCGGCCTTGGGCGGTGCCGGGAGTATGCTCCTGGCCAAAGTGGGCGTCGGCACAGCCTTTCTCGGCTTTGTCGGTAACTGGATCATCAACGGCATCCTCATCGGCTGGATCGGTTGGGCGATCCTCACCTACTTTGTGGGCACGATCTTGTTCAAGGGGGAGACCGACATTCCCGAGATGATGCGTGTGCTGGGCTACGCCAGCGCCCCAAGGCTGCTCGGGCTCTTTGGCTTTATCCCCTGCGTGGGCTGGATCTTTCCCCTGGCAGGCTGGATCTTGGCCCTGATTGCAGGCATCCTGGCCGTCCGCGAAGCCATGGAATTCGAGACCGGACAGGCGATCCTGACCGTCCTGATCAGTTGGGTGCTAACCTTCGTCATTGCCTTGGGCATTTCTGCCATCTTTGGCGCAGGGGCAGCAGTCACATCAGGCATCTTTGGCTAGAACCCGCTTCCACCCACAAAAGGCCCCATATCTGTCAATATGGGGCCTTGATCGTTATCGGCAATCACAGGCGGTAGGTCTCCCCCGGTTTGAGCACCACACACTGGGCCGAGGTCTCGGCATCCACCCGGGTGGCAAAGGCGTAGGGGTCCTGGCTGATCACGTCAAACGTATCGTAGTGAATGGGGATCACAATCTTGGGCTCCAGCAGTTTGACCGCCCGCAGCGCATCGTCGGGACCCATCGTAAAGTTGTCTCCGATAGGCAAGATCGCCACGTCCAGGCCCTCCTCACCGATAAGCTTCATGTCGTAGAAGAGACCTGTATCACAGGCGTGATAGATCTTTTTACCCTTCAAGGTCAGCAGAAAACCCGCCGGGTTACCTCCGTAGCTGCCGTCGGGCAGGGCTGAACCGTGGTGGGCAATGGTCAACTTGACCCGGCCGAACGGAAAGTCGTGCCCCCCACCAATGTGCATGGGGTGGGCCCGCTCCACACCCTGGGCCAGCAGCCAGTTGTGAATCTCAAAGTTGGAAATCGCCATGGCGCCGGTTCGCTTTGCGATCTCGACCGTGTCGCCCACGTGATCGGCATGCCCATGGGAAACCAGGATATAATCGGACTCTACCTCACCCGCCTTGACGTCCGCCAGATCATTGCCCGTCAAAAAAGGATCGATCAACAACTGCGTGCCATTTACCTCGAAGCTAAAGCAGGCATGGCTGTGATATGTGAGCTCTACAACAGACATGGACGGACCTCCCCAGTAGACTTGTGCTACCGACTCTCTAGAGCCGGCCGGATCTACAGATGCGTCTACGATTATACCAAGCATGTTATACTTGGTCAAGCATTCTGACATGATAGGGACAGGCTGACTTGACAAGGCATGTGTTCTGGGGCTAGAATGGAACATGATGAACCGCTTGCTTCCAGCCCTGTCAAAGGGCATGTTGATCCTGGGTGGCTTTCTGATCCTGGCCGGGTTGGGCTGGGGCATATGGGCGCGGGTGAACGCACCACCACCACCAGTTATCTCCGATGAAGGCGCCGTCGTGTTGGCCATTACCGCACCGGCACAACCGACGTCTCCCCCAATCCGCAGTGCCTTCGGAACAGACACAGAGTTCCGGCAGACCTCTGCACCATCCCAGCCAGCAGGCGCCGAAGGATCGCCTCCAGAGCTCCTTCCAGAGTGGCCGGTCACGCCCCCCCCGTCCGATCCGGCACCGGCGAATTCGCCATCAGATCCGGTGCCCCCCGCTCCCACGCCAACACCAACTGCTACTCGGCCCCCAAGCGCCGAGGACCCACCCACGCGCATCGTGGCCCCAGCCATCGACCTGGATTCGAGAGTGGAATCGATGGGCTGGGAGAGGATAGAATACAGGGGTACCTGGTATACCATATGGGTCGTCCCCAAGAAGGCGGCCGGCTGGCACGTGAATTCATCCCTGCCCGGACACCAGGAGAACGTGGTACTGTCAGGCCACCACAACGTCGAGGGCAAGGTCTTCCGCGATGTCGTGAACCTGTCCATGGGCGACGAGCTCACTCTGTACGTAGGCGACACCCCCTATGTCTATACCGTCACCGAGATGTACATCTTGAAAGAGGCAGGCATGCCCCTGTCAGTGAGGAAAAAGAACGCGCAGTGGATCATGCCCACCGGAGATGAACGACTAACGCTGGTCACCTGTTGGCCCTACGAGTGGCCTGGGAACACGCACCGGGTCATCGTGGTTGCCAGGCCGCCCAACCATACCGATACGAGAGAACAACTCCCCAAGTAGCCGTTTATGTCTCTTCCTCCTTGACCCAGATCTCCAACAAAGTCAAGATCAACCAGAGCACCCCAAAGACGCTGGCCGCTCCCAACAGGCAGAGCACAGCGGTGATGGCCGCAGCGCGCCCATAGATGGCCCAGACCAGACCCCCGCCGACCACCAGCAGAACCACGAGCCCACTGAGGATTAGCCGGGTCTGTGTTTTCCGCCGATGGCGCTCTGGACTGAACGAACCTCCTTTTCTTCTCACACAAACCTCACAGCCCGACACTCAGAGTCGGAGTGTCAAGAGTCACGCTCAAGACAGAGAGCGACCTTGCCAGCTACCAAGAAACAAGCCTGTCATTCTGAACGAAGTGAAGCATGCCCTGAGGCACGAAGGGAATCTCAGTTAGGCATAGAAGAGATCCTTCGCTGGCGCTACTAAGAAACTGAACTCTTGTCATTCTGAACGGAGCCCTTCGCTTCGCTCAGGATAAACTCCGCAGAGTGAATAAACTCTATGGGCCCAACCGAGATCCTTCGCTGCGCTCGCGATGACAGCTTCCGGAGTGCGAGTTTCTGACTTGTAGAGTGGCGCCGTGCGCCATGGATGAACTCAGGATGACCGACTACGTGGCGCCCCGTTTCTTCCACATAGAGTGGCGGCACGCGCCATGGATGAACCACCAAGAAACAAGACCTCTGTCATTCTGAACGGAGCGCAGCGGAGTGAAGCATGCCCTGAGCGAAGCCGAAGGGAATCTCCGTCTGCCCAACCCAGATCCTTCGCTGGTGCTGAGGATGACGAATTACGTAGCGCCCAGTTTCTTCCACATAGAGTGGCGGCACACGCCATGGATGAACTCAGAATGACAAATGAGATTACCCTGTTCCCTGAGGTTAGGCCAGCCGCATCCAAACCCCGTCATTGCGAGGGAACCAAAGCAATCTCCCTTTGGCATCCGTGGGCTTCCCTTCGTCCCTCAGAACAGGCGCTCGCTGCTGGCGACGACAGGTGGCAAGTTCACCGGCTCGCGGCGGACAAGCACCCTGAGTACTCTCAGGCACCCTCAGCCATCCGCCGCACTTGGCTGAACGCGACCGAAATCACTGCTGCGAACGTCTGCGACCTCATCCAGATCGCGGTCCAGGCCAGATCAGCCGGATTT
>JAUVRU010000076.1 GCA_030597485.1 Anaerolineae bacterium | reverse complement strand
TTCATGATGGTGGGCAAGTACACCCAATTCGTCTCGCCCAACACGGCAAACAGTGAGAAGTGATCGGTGGTGCTGGTCAGGCTACTGGTGGTACGCACGGTCGTGGTGACGCCGTCGGTAATCCAGTGTGTTCCACTCAACCAATACAGATGGATTGTGTCTTCCTTCAGTGGGTTGCTGACCGGGTAGCGCACGGCAATGGTGACCGGTCTGTTGAAGCGGGTGATGGGGGTACCGTCTTGTATCGCCACCAGGTCGAAAAAACGATCAATCTCGACCAGGTCACCAGCAGGCAACCCCATGTGATAGGCATAGGTGATGACAGTGGAGCCGGTCACCGCCCCCACCGGAACTTGGATGGTCGTGCTCCGGGCAGCGTCGTTGGAGGTCAGACTGCCGCCCCCGGTGGCTGAGATGGTGGTACTGATTGGCGCTGGGGTGGGGGTGGGTGCCGGTGTCGGGGTTGGATCGGCCACGGCACGCACCATCCCCGGGTCGTCAATCCAGAAGGACTCCGGCTCCTGGAAGAAGTGGTCTGGTACCAAGGGAAACTCTTCTCGACGGTTCTTCCAGGTGTCCTCAATGCGCAAGAAGACGGTAATGGTAGCGTTCTGGGCGACTGCCTCGACCTGGAGTTCGCGACAGATCTTGTAGGGACAGCGGGCGAAGGACTTCCACACGTCCTGACGCCACACCACAGTGGGAGACGTGGGGTCCGTGCCACCGGCGGGGTCAATGCCGATGCGACGTCCTACCGTGTTGTCCAGCTGCCCCGCCGGATCGTACACCATCCAGATGACGTTGGCCCAATAGGTGACGCCCGGCACCACACCCGAGACTTGCTGATAGATGCCCCCGATGAACCAATCCTCAGCCCAGATGCGCAGCGCCGGGCACTTGGGAGAATCGCAGGCCGGATATGAGTGCTCCACACTGAAGTCGGGTCGGCCACCAGCCTCAACAAAGGTGTGCCAATGGCTGAGACCGTCGTCGAACTCGCAATTGCGGACGAGATTGCCGGGATCCTCCGCGCATACGTCGGGGAAATCATCCTGACCGGTCACTGATGCAGGCCGGAGAATGATCAAGGTCAGCAGCAGCATCCCAACGAAAAACAGGCGTGGCTTCAACGTGATTCAGAGACCCCGGATCTTCCCGATTCCAGCTTTGGCTCAGTCCTGTTCTTCATCCGACGGCGCGCCAGGTGACGGCTCTTGCGGCGACATGTGACTGATCATCTTCTGCAGCTCGGCGTCGATGTCGCGCAGGGCTGCCAACAGATGCGGTTGCGCCTCCTGGAAAGCGCGCTCGCCGGCCTCTCGTGCTGACGCCGTCACTTCTTCTACCTGCTGGCGCACCTGCTGCCCCGCAGGTGAGGCTGCTGTCTGTTTGATCGCCTGGCTGACCTCGTCAACCATTGTCTCCACGCCCTCTTGCATTTCCTGCACGTGACGACGGGTTTCTTCGCTCTCCCAGGCCGCGCGGAAAGCAGCTGCCAGGCTCTCACCCAGCACCCCGAACTGCCGGCCAACCTCACGCCAGGCCTCGGCACTGGACTGCTGCCCCTCGCCCTGGTCGGCCGGCGGAACGGTGGTCTGTGCGTTGTCCATGAGCTCCCTCCCAGATTAGGCAATAGATTGCTACATCATATCACACCCGGCCCGACTGGCAACTGCACAACGGAGCGGATGGCAGGGATGTCGAAAACCCTCGGAGTCGCGTCAACTCCGGGGATCTCTCAGCGTCCAGCCAACGCACGGCGCTTCAGCTCCTACGGAGGAAGCCCCCATCGGCTGGTGGAGAAACCAACCCAACCTCAAGCAAACCAGACATTCACCCAGAGTCTCCCGGAGGCTGAAATGACCTGCAAGCACCGAAGATCCGCCAGAATGTCCAAAATCATATGCATGGCCTCCGGGAGACTAGTAGAAGTCTGATTCACTTCTCGATAGGATGAAATGGGCCCAGACAGATCAACCCTCATACGAAGCTGGACTCCGGGGAATCGAGGCACATCCGGCGGGCATTCGCTGAGCACATCTTCGTGCGGACCAAAGTGAAAAGCCCTGTCCGTCGACGGGCCTCCGCGGGATCCCACAATGCGTGCGAGAGATCCCCCTGTGACGACGGTGTCAAATCCGCCAGAGTCCAGCGGGTGAAGGCAATCGGTCTGTCCATCCAAACCCGTGCCCCATCCAGTCGGGTTCTGTTGTCAGCACTCAGTTGCTATGACAGCCACGCTACCGACCACAGCACCTGGGGCACAGTCTGCCCCACCTATCAGCCGGGCAAAGGTCAAGAGCATGTGAGAATTGTCGGCAGTCCTGGCGGTCTGATGGATCGATGCAGTCAAAGACGAGGAGGAGCCGAAAACCGCGGCTTGTTTGCAGAAATGCGATGTGGAGTGCCTCTATGCTTCCATATCATACCACATCAACGTTTGAAAACGATTAGAATCGGCTGGTTCCTGCCAGCACATTTGACATGTCTGGAGGATTACATAACTTTTGGGCGCTGATTACCTACCATCAGGGGGTCGCGAGTCCGACGACTCCTGTCGTCGGCCCGGGCTGAGCTGGCCGCCTCCCGGGGGAGAGCCACGGCTCTGGGGACATCTCAGACCGTTGAGCCTCAACCCCCCAAGCCCTGCCACAGAACCCGATTGCAGTCGGCTGCCCTTTCGGTGTATAATCACACTTGAAAGCCGCTCGTTCATCTCTCCTTTCAACCAAAATGATCTTGGAGAACAGCGACTGTCACCAGCGGCGCCGAGACCATCCACGGGAAACTCATGAGTCCGGCACACTTCGTCAGTGACCCACCGATCTCAGACTGTTCAGTGTCATCTTGAGAGACCCAGACTCCTCACCAGGTGGTGCCCCTATGAACGATAAGAGCCAAGCCAAGACCCAACCAGAAGACAGGGGAAGACCGGCCACGATCAGACAGCGCTCCGCCATGCCTGTCGCCGTCCTGATCACGCTGATCATATCTGTGGCTTGTTCATCGTCGGGCACGGCCATCCCACGAGCAACCGATGCGCCGCCGGCGACCAGCGCCGGCCCTATCCCAAGCCCCACGCCAACCCTACCCGCCGGACAGGCCTCCAGCTCTGCGAGCACTTCTGGTGCGAGCACTTCTGGTGCGAGCACTTCTGGTGCGAGCACTTCCGGTGCGAGCACTTCCGGCGCTACCGCTACCGTTGCCTCCGCCGACCCCACTGCTGCCGCCGGTCCGCCACAGCAGGGTACGCCCCCCGACATTCCCACCGTCGTGGACGAACTCTACTTCGGGGTGCCGGCCGGAAACGGTGCGCATCCCTATCGGATCGCTGTAGACAGCCCGTGGCGGCGCGCCTACACGTTGAACCACGGCCAGGACAGCCTGAAAGAAGGCAATACCATCAGCGTCGTCGACCTGGAATCGGGAGAGATAACGGCCCTGATCAAACTGAACAATATGGGTGAATACAGCGCGCCCGATCCGCTGGACATCCAAGTAGACCCTTATCGTCCTCGTCTGTATGCCCTGTGGGGCGACCGCTACGCCGACGATCCCGACTCCGAGCTAACCATCATTGATACCGAAACGCTGGACATTGTCGACTCCCTGCCCGGCGTGGAGGCAGTGGCGCCGGGGCCGGACTACCTCTATCTGGCCAACGATACCCGGCTGTGGGCGGTCGACCCGGTGTCACTGACCACCCAGAAGTCTCAGGAGCTGGCCCGGCGCAAGTACAATGAGCCACTCGTGCTCAACCCCCGGGCCAATCGTCTGTACCTGGGTCGGGGTGGCGCTGGCGAGGAGCAGGCGTCAGGTTGGTCATTGGATGTCTTTGACGCCCAGACTTTGGCTCCTCTGAGCAGTTATCCTGTCGTCGACAAGCTGCAACAGGTTGTGGTGGATGAGGATAGCGACAGGGTTTTCATTGTCGAAAGCGATGGCGACCAGGCAACGTTACGCGCCCTGGACGTTGACAGCAACCCGCTGGTCCATCCAGCCCCTGTTGTCTTGGAGGGTAGCTTCTATGACGCGCCACTGGCAGTGGCAGGTAGGGCGCTTTACATCTGCGAGAGCGACTATCCGTCGTATCGGCTGCGCGGATTTGAGTTGCCTGACCTGCATCCGTTGCCCGATGTGGTGACGAATCGCAAGCCGAAGGAGATGGCAGGCGATGCCGTGACCGGGCTTCTCTACGCTGTGTATACCGACTTCGGTGGCCCGGTGCTGGTAATCAACCCGTTTACCGGCTCCACAGAAATGATCTTCACCGCCTTGAATGTCAGGGACGCCGTGGTTGATCCGGAGGAAGGACGCCTCTACGTGCTGGATGAGGCAGGCATGCTCCAGACACTGGACACAGCCGACCACATCCAGATCGCTCAGATGGAAACCGGCTTCAGTGTCTTCGGTGATTACGATTACTATGGCGGTTATGGCCCACTCTCGCTCGACCCCCGCCGCCGTCGCCTGTACATCGGCGGCGATCCGGTACGTACCATAGACACCGAGTCGTTTGAGGTGACAGCTCACCCGGGCGTGCGCGGTCAGGTGACCGCCGATCCCACCACCGATCGGGTCTACCTCACCCTGCCGTGCCAGTGCCGCGTTGATCAGTGCAATATCCTCCTCCTAAAGGCTGACACGATGACCGGTACCCAAACTCTGTGCCCTCCAGAAGATCCGTTCACCGCACCTTGTGTGTTTGCCACTCAGCTGGACCCCCAAAACCAATTGCTATACGCCCGCATCGATAACGGCACGCCCGGTTCCAACGCCGGCAACTACCTGTACGTTTTTGATGTGTCCGGTCCGCCCCAGCAGATGTATGCCGCGCCTGGCATCAGCTACGGTGACGTAGCCATCGATCCAGCCCGCCAGCGCGCCTACGCACCGCGCTACCGCATCGACCGTTCGTGGATCCATCGTTTCGAAGCGCAAGACGGCACCATCACCCAGACCCTTGTGCTGGCCAGTGCCCAGGGACAGCTGGCCTACGATCCTTCTTACGACCGCCTGTACGCCGTAGGCCCGAGGTCTATTCCGGTCTTCGACGGCGATCTGGCGCTATTGATCGAAGCCCCGCTGCCCGGCTCGTTCGATTTGCTTGACATAGACCGCCAGGCGCAACGTATTTATCTGGCAGGCCACAACGGTGAGCTGCTGGTAGTCGCCACCAGCGGCGGAGTCCAGACACCTGCTCCCACTGCTCCCACCCCGTCGGATTACACCCCCGCGCCGCAGGTTCTGCCGGCGCCTGACGACACGCTCTTCCGGGTATATGACGAACGAGTTTACCGTTCAGACGACAGCGGCCAAACGTGGCAGCTACTGGGCAGAGGATTGCCGGACCGCCCAGCCTGTGCCCTGGTCGTCTCCCCCAACTACCGGCAAGACCAGATGTTGCTGGCTGGTCTGCGCGGCAACGGCCGCGGCGGCGGGCTGTACCACTCCAAAGACGGCGGTGACACCTGGGCCCCCACCACGCGTGGCCTGACCGATCTGGAGATCTGCCAGATCGCCTTCTCACCCACCTTCGCCCGTGAGCATACCATCTTTGCAGCGTCCTACAGCCGCGGCCTGTTCCGCTCCGTGGACGGCGGCGACAGCTGGATGTGGTTGGCAGACCGCTACGCGAGCGATGAGTTCCATATGGATGTTGCCCACATAGCCGTTTCACCCGTCTTTGCTGAGGACGGGGTGGTCTTCGTCAGCCGCACCACCCTGCTGCGCTCCAGTGATGGCGGTGACAGCTGGACGGACACCGGGGTGCCCGGTAGCCTGGTCGTCTTCTCTCCCGACTTCGCCAATGATGGCCTGATACTGAACGGCGGGAGCTGGCGCAGCACTGACGGCGGAAACACCTGGCAGCCGGCCGCTGCCGGGCTTATCCCATCTGACTACCCACCGACAAGTATCTTCTTCTCGCCCCACTTCACCAGCAACCAGACTGTCTACCTACTGGTGGACCACGGCCACGACGCGCTGCCCTCACTGCAGCGTTCCCCGGACGCGGGTCGCTCGTGGCAATCGCTGCTGGACGGGCTGCCGGCGGCGTTTGACATCGCCTCGGCCACTGCCCTGGGCAACGGCGATCTGTATTTGATCGCACCGGACGGAGAAAGCCTGGTGATATCACCTGACCAGCTGACGTGGGGCAGCGCAGCAGTGACTGAAACGGACATCACCCGCCTAGACCTGCAAGCCCTGGCCGTCGCGCCCGACGGCACTCTGTACGTAGCCCAAAACACGGCCGGCGTATTCAGGTCGGAGGACGAGGGACACACCTGGACATCAGCCGACTTTCCGGTGCGGGGTAGCCCGCCTGACACGATACACCTGGCTGTCGCCAATGATGGCACCCTCTTCGCCGCATTGGGAGTGGCCATTGAGCGCAGCCACGACAGTGGGCAAAGTTGGGCCCACCTGGCCGGCGTACCGGCTGGCTTTGAGGTTCTGTCGTTGACCCTCTCCCCCAGTTTTGACGCCGACGGCATCGTGATGGTCGGAGGCGATTACTCCAGCAAGCAGATCATTCGTTCGGCGGACGGCGGAGATACGTGGCGAGTGGTCTTCGATGGCGCCAGTGTTGAGGGGGCATCTGAGATGAGCGCGATTGCCTTTTCGCCCCAGTTCGCCCGAGACGCCACCCTTTACGCCTGGCTGCAGTATGGGGGACTGTTGATGTCCACTGACGGCGGCCTCAACTGGTCATTGGGGGCCAGCGAGCAGAGCGACCACTTCGGCCAGTCGCTGGTCGTCTCTCCCGCAGGCGACCGGCTCTACCTGGGGGCGCTCTACGGCCACCTGCTGGCATCAGCCGACCTGGGGCAGACCTGGGTCGATCTGAGGGACAATGTGCCCGACGAACGGGTGTGGAGCACTGCGCTAACCTTCGACTCGGAGGGAGCGCTCTACCTGGGCACCGACGTGGGCATCTACCGAAGTCTGGATCAAGGCCAGACGTGGACCCGCGCCAGCGTCGGCTTGCCGCTCGATGCCGATGAGGGAACACCACAAGCGGTGCGCGCCCTGGCGGCCGGCCGAAGGCCGCCGCCGGACGGCAGGCTGCTATTGTACGCAGCGCTCCACCAGGGAGGGGTGTACGTCTCGGATGACCAGGGACTCTCCTGGCGCAGCACCCTCACCGGCGAACCGGCATCTCCTACTCAGGCGTCCGCCGCGCCGGCCACCACGCCTACCCCGGTCGCTGATCCCACGCCCACACCTCAGCTGCCTGAGTCCCCATCCGACTGTCCCGCCAGCCCTGATCATTTCGCCGATCTGTGGGCCGACCGGGTGTCTCAGCTGGGCTGCCCGGTTACCTCGCACACCCTGCCCATGGTAGAACAGGTCTTCGAGGGAGGATGGATGTTCTGGCGCAGTGACATGCGCCTCATCTATGTCCTGCCCTCCAAGCATCCCTACGCCCGCTTCGAGGACACCTGGGATGATAGCCAGCCCCCCTACTCCTGCCCCGATTCCTTCGCGGTAGAAACGCCACCAACCCCTAAGCGGGGGTTCGGCAAGGGGTGGTGTGATCCATCCCAGCCTCTCGTTGGC
>JAUVRU010000454.1 GCA_030597485.1 Anaerolineae bacterium | reverse complement strand
TCCCCTACCCGGCACCGCAGGACAACAACACGGTGTGGTACTCTCCCACCCTCACCACCGATCCGACGTACTACGGCGACCTCGTTTTTGGCTATGCCGGTGTGGGGCGGGTGCGCTACGATTTGACGGACCCTGACGACGGGCAACCGGGCATCAACCTGAGTGGTCGGACAGTGCAGGACTACTACGACCACGTGGCGGGCAAGGACAACGTGATCATAACCGGCACGGTTAGGGGCTGGGTGACCGTCAACCACAGCGAGGGCCACTATGGGGCCCCCGACTGCGATGCCGGCCAATACGACGGAGGGGACGGTGTGCCGGTGGCCCAGCTGGTCATTGACGCCGTCGATGTCTTCAGCCAGACCAATCCCACCTACTACAGGGACACCAGCCCCTCGGCCTTCTGGCCCCGGTTTGACGCTGATGGTAACGGGATAGTGGACTCCTTCTGGGTCATTCACGCCGGCGCGGGACAGGAGGCGGAAGGGGGTGCAGAAGGCCAGTTTGCCATCTGGTCCCACAGTTCGGACCTGCGCAATTACGGTGGCTGGCACGATGGGTACCAGGTGTACGAAGGCAACCCAGCCGACCCCGATGACGACATCTTCGTTGGGCCATACACCATGCAGCCGGAGGACGCCGGTATGGGCGTCTTTGCGGAGGAGTTCGGGCACAGTTACTTCGGGCTTCCCGACCTGCACACGATTGACAAGGAAAACTCAGTTGGATTCTGGAGCACGATGGCACCCGGCGTTTGGGGGGGGCATCTGGGGGCGTCGGCTCCGGTAGGTATGTCACTTTGGCTGCGCATGATGGCCGGGTGCGGAGACCAGTACTGCAACTGGCAAGAGCCGATGCTGACGCGCGATTATGATGATTCGGCAGCTGACATCACTATCGGCCAGCTGGAGAGTACCCCCAACGGCGTTCACAAGGGGGTACTGGTGAACCTGCCGGACTTCGTCGATAAGATCCCCAATCGGGCTGGCACCGGCAAGGGGGCGTACACCTTTCACAGCCGCGATGGTGTTGACCTCACGCTTGATCGTCAGATCACGATAGGCGCCTCGGCACCGGCCGTCCTTTCCTTCGACTCCTACTGGGACATCGAGGAAGGTTGGGATTATGGGTACGTGGTGGTCAACGGCACGGCGCTGGCCGACATGGATGGGCATTTCACAGATGCCGGCAGCCCGGGTCTGACGGGATCAGGGAGTGGGGTGTTGCGCTTTGATCTGTCGGCATATCAGGGCCAGACCGTCAACCTGAGCCTGCGGTATGTGACCGACTACTCCTTGACCGGCATGGGTTGGTGGGTGGACAATGTTCGCCTGGACGGCGTGGTGATCGACGACTTCTCCGGCGCCAGCGCACCGGACACCTTTCCTGGCTGGACCAACTCAGCTCCGGGCTGGCTGGTGGCGCCTACCTCCCTTTCGTACGTGAGCTACTCTTTGGTGGACTGGCGCGCCGCCACCAAATATGACAGCATGCTGCGAACGGCCTATGTCACGGCCTACTCCAATCCGCAGAACAACGAATGGCGCGTGGAGCGGGTGCCTTACAACATTCCGGGCGCGCTGCTCTACTATCGCAACCAGAAGTACGGTGGCAGCTACGCACTGGCGCCGAATCAATATGATCCCCCCAGCATCGGCCCCAAGTATCAGCTGCTGGTGGTGGATATGAACTACCGGCCGATGCGTCTAGGGGAGACGGGTCCCTATAGCACCACGGTCCTCGAACCGCGAAGAAGCAGCTATGACGCAGCCCTGACCCTGCAGCCAACCGATGCGTTCACCATCAACCAGGCCCAGATTGATGGTACGGTGCTGTACGGGCCCTGGCATTACGCATCCGAGCCGGCGGTCGCCAAGTATAACGACGTTCTGGGTTACTATGCCGGCTACTACTCGGGAGATCCCTGCCCGGCCGGCGACCTGTGCTTCGCCAATGAGTTCGGGAGCGCAGTGATTCCCGCTCGTGACAGATACAGCACACGTATCACTGACTTCGGTGGGGCACCGCTCACCGATCTGTACGGTCAGACACAGAACACACCCGGCGGTGCGTTCCTGTGGGGCAGCGGCAATCCAGGGGATGACAGCGTGCAACACGGGGTGATCATAGAACTGCTGAGCAAAGCCGGTGACGATTCCACCGCGAGGCTTCGCTTCCGCAATTTCAGCGTGGACGTGGTCACCGCTGTATCCATCGCGTTTCCGTCTGACAGGTCACCCGAGTACCAGCTGACCTACCGAACAGTGATAACTAACAAGGGCAATGAGAGCACCCAGAAGATGCCTTTCACCTACACCCTGGACTCGCTGCTGACCTTGCAGTCATCGTCCGTGCGGGCAGGTGGCAGTGCGCTGGGTATGGACCAGCCGGATGGCGTCAGGGTGGCGGCGGATCAGGTGACCGGCTCGACGCCCGCGCTGGCACCAGGCGGGGCCGTGACCATCGAGGTGGTGGCAACTGGCAGCATCACTCCCGGAACCACTGTCACCACTCGGCTTGATGTGCACGACGGACAGGTGCCTCGAGGTCCCTGGTTTATCCGCACCACACCCACGCGGGTTGTAATGCCGCAGATCTTCAAGGACAGTCCCATGTGGTAAGTGCTGCTGTCGGTGCGGAGGGCTGACGACAGGCCGAAATGCGCGTCAGATTGCTGCGAAATGCCTAGCCCTGGAGAGGATACCGGCCTCGTTCGGCCCAAATCTGGGCAGCGCGCTTGATTCGGTGAAACAGTGCATCGGTGGGCACATTGTCGCCGAAACCCAGGATGAATCTGTCGCCCGGGGCCACTGCTCGGAACAGATCGTCCATAAAGAGCTCGAAACTCTCGTCGGAGAACACGTCAGTCAGCACGACGGTCGCCAAACAGCCCCACATACAGACCCGGCCCTGCCACAGGCGCCGGGTCTCTGCTATGTCAATCGAAGTCATAGGCATCGGCGTCAACGCTTCGACCACTAGAATACCACAGTCCATCAACAGCTTCAGCAGCTGCTTCATCTCCCCGTCGCCATGAACCGCCAGGATCTTGTCCCCAGATGAGAGAATCTGTCTCGACTCCCGGTAGAGGGGGGCAAAGTAGGCCTCAAACACGGGTGGTGGTGTCATCTGTTCGTCGTA
>JAUVRU010000218.1 GCA_030597485.1 Anaerolineae bacterium | reverse complement strand
TCAAGTCCATGGTGCACTCCTGAAAGGCAACGATGTCCGGCGTCTCCGCTCGCACCAAATCAGCTATGCCCAGCGCATCGCGATTGGAGAAATGCACGTTGAACGTCATCACTCGCAGTTGGCTTACAGGAGTGTTGGCCTGTGCGTTGGGACCCGACAGGCGCGGCATCAGCACTGGCCAAAAACGCAGGACAGAAACGAGCACCAACAGGGCCAGCAGCCGGCTCAGCCACGGACGCCGGCCCAGCCAGGCGACTGCCAGCGCAACCAGCAAGACGAAAAACAGCCAGGGAGCAACGAAGTTGCCCAGGCGCACCGGAAGCCAGCGGTCGCCGGGATACAGACGCAAGATGTTCCAGGCCACCATGGCGATGGCGAAAACCGACGTGGCAGCCATCGCCAACCTCCCCAGAAACGGCAAAGGGCCCGCTCGATTCGCGTTCCGCTTCTGTCCCATCAGCGCACCCGGACATACCGACGGCCGACTATTGACTGCCCCGCCGGACTGAGCGCGAAGTCCAGAAAGGCCCGAACCTCAGCCGGGCCATCCGACCGCGTTAGAACCACCAGCTCCTGAGTCAGGTAATACGCGCCGTTCGACACGTTCTCCGGAGTGGGCAACATCTCTTCCAATGCGATGATGCGGGTTCCAGCTGTGTCGTATCCCATCGACACATAGCCGACGGCCTGGGGATCGCCGGCAACGTAGTCCACCACTGCCTGGCTGTTGGGCATCACCAGTGCCATAGGCGTCACCCGCCGGCCCTGCATACATTGACTCTCAAATGCGGCCCGCGTGCCCGATCCATCCTCACGGCTGATCACCTGCACTGGCACCGACTGGCCGCCCAGCTGCCGCCAGTCGGTGATGCGTCCGGAGAAGATATCACGCACGTTGATGAGGGTCAGGCCGGTAATGGCATTGGTGGGATGCACGATCACGGAGATGCCGTCCCGTGCGATGATCGTGGCCTGCAAGCCCGGCGACGGGCCATCAGGCAGCCAGCAGGTAAGTCCCACATCGACCTGGCCTGCCGCCGCCATCTCCTGCCCCAGCGTCGATCCACCGCCGCTGACGTCCAATGAGACGTGGGGATGCTGCTGGCTGAAGGCCGCCGTCAGATCCTCCATCAGCGGCAGCATGGCCGTAGCGCCGGCCGCTTCCAGATAGACCGGGGATGGAGTCTCCGCTGGTGCTCGGCAGGCCGACAGCAACAGCAGCACGCCCGCCAGCACACCGCCAAGCAACACCAGGCGACCCGGCCCTAAGCCCACCAGCCGTGCCTCGAGGCTCAGCATTCGCCACCCGCCCCCCGTTTGTCGTCTAGCATTGGCTATTTGATATTTGTCATTTGCCACGTGTCACCTGGCATTTGCCATTTCGCATTTGTCATTTGCCATTTGATATTTGTCATTTCGCCTCTCATCCCCGCACCACCGCAACTGCCAGGCAGAAGACACCGAACGACGCGCAATAGATGGCAAAAACCACCAGCCCCCGCGTTTTCAAGTATGACAATAGCCAACGAATGCACAAGTAACCGCTGACCGCCGCTGCCGCAAACCCGACTGCCAGTGCCGGCAAGTCGGTCATCAGCGTGCCGGCCTCCAGCATGTCCCACAGGGCCACGACGCCGCCCCCCAGCAACGCTGGCACCGACAACAGGAAGCTGAAACGAGCGGCCGCCGGCCGGTCGAAGCCACGGAACATGGCGCCGCCTATGGTGGATCCACTCCGGCTGATGCCGGGCAGCAGCGCGGTCACCTGCCAGAAGCCCACCACTACCGCGTCCAGCCAGCCAAGATCACCTGTCGTCCGCTCTCGGCGGCCCCAACGTTCAGCCGCAGCCAGAATGGCCGCCGTGCCCAGAAGCAGCGCCGCCACAGTGACAGGCTGGCCGAAAGCCGCCTCGAAGAACCCCTTGAGCGCAAACCCGAACACGATGGCAGGCAGCGTCCCCACAACGATGTACCACCCCATGCGGGCGGCCGGCGTCTCAAAGGGCCGCCGACGCGCTAGCCCCGCGATCATACCGCGAACGATGTCCCACAGATCCTGCCAGAAGTAGGCGAACACCCCCACCAGCGTTCCCCATTGAACCAGCACCTCAAAGGTGAAAGGCGAATCCGGCCATCCAAGCAACCAGGGGATCAGCACCAAATGGGCGCTGCTGGAGACGGGTATGTATTCTGTTGCGCCCTGAACGATGCCCAGGACGAATGCGTGAAACAGCGGCATATGTCCTATCCCTCCAGCGGCCAGTTCCCGGGCCCGCCCGATCCCACACCGGCCCGCACTGCCCGCTGTCTATCCTTACTTCGTTCCATCTTCTGTCATCTGTCTACTGTCTACTGTCCACTGTCCACTGCCCGTTGTCTACTGCCTACCCACCACCTGATACTGCGCCAGGAAACTGGCCTTGTAGTCAGCAAAACTGCCGTCCAGAATCGCCCGCCGGATACGACGCATGATGTCCAGGACGAAGTGCAGATTGTGCTGCGTGGCCAGTCGCAATCCGGTGATCTCGTTGGCCACGATCAGATGGCGCAAGTAGGCCCGACTGAAGGTGCGGCAGGTGTAGCAGGCGCAGCCCTCCTCAATGGGTGCCGGGTCCTCCGCGAACTGAGCGTTACGCAGGTTGAGGCGGCCCAGATGCGTCAGCACTGCCCCATTGCGGGCGATGCGCGTGGGCAGGACGCAGTCGAACTGGTCCACACCCCGCGCCACACACTCAAACAGGTCCTCCGGGCTGCCGACGCCCATCAGGTAGCGGGGCTTGTCGCCCGGCAGCAGCGGGTGCAGCCACTCCAATGCAGCGTGCATCTGTGCCTTCGTCTCGCCGACGCTCAGCCCGCCGATGGCATAGCCGGGGAAATCCAAGGACGTGAGATACTCCGCGCTCTGGGCCCGCAGATCGTGGAAGACGCCCCCTTGCACGATGCCAAACATCGCCTGATCGTCGCGGGTCTTGGCTGCCAGGCATCGCTCAGCCCATTGGTGGGTGCGCGCCACCGCTTGGGCGTTGTATGCGTGATCAGAGGGGTCAGCGCATTCGTCAAAGGCCATGATGATGTCAGCACCCAGCTTCTGCTGGATGGCGACAACCCTCTCGGGAGTGAAGAGGTGGGTGGACCCGTCCAGGTGTGACCGAAAGGTAACTCCTTCATCGGTAATCCGGCGCAGTCCCTCCAGGCTGAACACCTGAAAGCCACCCGAATCGGTGAGGATAGGCCCTTCCCAACCCATGAAGCGGTGCAGCCCCCCCATACGCAGCACCAAATCGGCGCCCGGGCGCAAATACAGGTGGTAGGTGTTGGCCAGAACCAGATTCACCCCCAACTCGTGCAGGTCAGATGGCGTCATGGTCTTGACCGTGGCCAATGTGCCCACCGGGGCGAAAACCGGAGTCGGTATGTCACCGTGGGGCGTGTGCATCACGCCCGCGCGAGCGGCGGTGCGACTATCTTCGCTGAGGAGTTCAAAAGAGAAATCTGTCAAGTCAGGTCACTGTCCACAACTTGGAGTCGTTTGCCCGATTATAGCATGCCCGGCTCATTCAGTGAAAAACCACGACAGGGCGCCAGGTGCAGGCAGGACGGGCCATACCTGCCATCGATTTGATCCACGAATCCTAGATGCCCCCGATGTTGTCCGGTGTGTTTGATTCTGGGGGCAAAGACTTCCGAAGTTGGCCGGCATCCACCGGTTCTGCAGCCAGATTCGGTCTCAAGCCAGCCAGAATGAATACAGGCCAACACGAAAACTTCGGAAGTCTGGATACTCGCCCCCAAATCTGAACGCACCTATGTTGTCCAATTCATTGACACGTCATCCTGCCTGTGTTATCATCGGGACGACAGTGTGACACCCGGAAGTGTCCGTGCCTGTCCCGTGCCAACGGTCGCGCATCTGTTCCTGTGTTGCCAACCAGACTACAGGAGGCCCAACTGGACCATGACCACTGAACCCGAGGAACGCAGAGAGCAACTATACCACCTTCTGGGAGATCTGCCCGATCGCCATCACCCCATCTCTGTCTCAACAGTCTCCCAGGAAGAACGCGAGTCCTACCTGCTCGAGAAGCTGATGCTCGACCTGAATGGTATCGAGACAGTGCCCGCGTATCTTGCCCGCCCCAAAACGCCGACAGAGCGATTGCCGGCTATCTTGTACAACCATGCGCATGGTATGGAGTACGAGCTGGGCAAAGATGAGCTCCTTCTCGGCCGCGATGCGCTCCAGAATCCCCCTTATGTCGAGGAACTGACCCGCAGAGGCTGTTGCGTACTGTGCATTGACACCTGGGCCTTCGGGGAGAGACAGGGACGAACCGAATCAGAGATCTTCAAGCAGATGATCTGGTCAGGCCAGGTTATGTGGGGAATGATGGTTTACGACAGCCTGCGAGCGGTCGATTACCTGGTGTCCCGTCCCGACGTGGACCCGGACCGCCTGGGGACCCTGGGCATGTCGATGGGCAGCACGATGGCCTGGTGGGTTGCCGCCCTCGACCCACGGATCAAGGTGTGTGTGGATATGTGTTGTCTGACCGACTATGACGCTCTGATCCAGACCCGTGGCCTGGATGAGCACGGCATCTACTACTACGTGCCCAACCTGCTCAAACACTTCGCCACTCACGAGATCAATGCATTGATCGCACCTCGTGCTCACCTGGTTCTTGCCGGTGACTGCGGTTCCTTGACCCCTCCGGCCGGCCTGGATCGAATCGACGCTGAACTCAAGAAGGCATACGCAGCCGCCGGGGCTCCCGACGCCTGGAAGTTGCTCCGATACGACATCGGCCACTTTGAGACCGCCGCCATGCGGGCGGAGATACTTCAGTTTCTGGAACGGTGGTTCTGCAAAGCATAGAGCATCAACCACCAAGACACCAAAGCACTAAGGATTTCTTAGTTTTTTCTTGGTGTCGTAGCTGGACTTTGTCCATCTTACCAATGCCACTATGTCTTGTCCAGGGGATGCCTTGCTCCATAGGTTAGCATCCCCTGATGCCGTATCTC
>JAUVRU010000422.1 GCA_030597485.1 Anaerolineae bacterium | reverse complement strand
TGCCATGGGACACATCGGCATGAAATATAGCCTGCCCAGCCGTGAGCTGATTGCCGACAGTGTGGAGACCATGATCAAGGCCCATTGGTTCGACGCCATGATATGCATTCCCAACTGCGACAAGATCGTTCCCGGCATGCTGATGGCCGCGGTGCGATGCAACATCCCCACCATCTTTGTCAGCGGGGGACCGATGGCTGCCGGCCACACATCCCAGGGTGAAGCGGCCGATCTGGTCAGCGTCTTCGAAGCGGTGGGCGCCTACCAGGCGGGCACGATATCGGAAGCCCAGCTCAAGGAACTGGAAGACGTGGGTTGTCCCACCTGCGGGTCCTGTTCAGGGCTGTTCACGGCCAACAGCATGAACTGCCTGTGCGAAGTCTTGGGGATGGCCCTGCCCGGCAATGGCACAATCCTGGCGGTCGACCCCCGCCGGGAGCAGCTGGCCCGCGACGCCGCTCGCCAGTTGATGCAGCTCCTGGAGATGGACCTCAAACCGCTGGACCTCATCACCCCTGAGGCGATTGACAACGCCTTTGCCCTGGATATGGCCATGTGCGGAAGCACCAACACTGTCTTGCACACCATCGCGCTGGCCCGCGAAGCCGGCGTCGACTACCCCCTGGAACGTCTGAACCAAGTCAGCGCCCGGGTGCCCACATTGTGCAAAATCAGTCCTTCCTCAGACTACCATATGGAAGATATGGATCAAGCTGGCGGCGTGAGCGCCATCCTGTGGGAGTTGAGCCAGAAACCGGGCACGCTGCATCTGAATCAGCCGACTGTCACCGGCAAGACACTGGGAGAGAACATTGCGGACTGTGACAGCCAGGACACCGATTGCATCCGCACCCTGGACAACGCCTACAGCCAGACCGGTGGCCTGACCATCCTGTTCGGCAACCTGGCACCCGAGGGAGCGGTGGTCAAGAGCGCCGGCGTGTTGCCGGAAATGATGCATCACAGCGGCCCCGCCCGCGTGTACGAAAGCCACGATGACGCCAATGCCGGCGTCCTCGACGGTCAGGTGAAGCCGGGCGAGGTGGTGATCATACGTTACGAGGGACCCAAGGGCGGCCCCGGCATGCAGGAGATGCTGGCGCCCACCGCCAACATCACCGGCATGGGGCTGGAGTCCTCGGTAGCTCTCATCACCGACGGACGATTCTCCGGCGGCACCCGGGGCGCCTGCATCGGCCACGTCAGTCCCGAAGCCGCCCAGGGAGGCCCTATCGGCCTGCTCCAGACCGGAGACATCATCCAGATAGACATCCCCGCCGGCACCCTCAATGTTGACTTGACCGAAGATGAGCTGGCTCGCCGCCGGGCCGCCTGGCAGCCCCCTTCAACGGATCATCTCACCGGATGGCTGGCCCGCTATACCAGCATGGCCACCAGCGCCAGCAAGGGCGCGGTCTTGGAAATCAACTGCTTGGGTTGCTGCTCAGGCATACCTGGGAATCAACAGGTTTTGGGCCGAGATTAGAGGATGAGGGGATTTCTATTTGAGTTCTTATCCCCAAATCCCCAAATCCCGGCGAATTGGGGGCGACCTGGGCAACAGCTGCAGCAGTTACCTGATTGAATTGACAAGCCAGACCATTTGTGCTATCATGTAGACACTGAGGGGATGAAAAGGCTTCGACAGGGGAGGGTAGATACGGACTGCAAGCCGAGAAGCCTGACCTCGTTAAATCGGGCAACAACACAAATGCCGAGAAAGTACCTGCTTTCAACGCACGTTCCTTCAACGCGCTTCCGCTCGCTGCGTAAGCTGTTGTAGGAGTTTGCATGACCGCCTGAGGGCGGTCACGTCCGCCGCGCCCCTTCTCCGAGAGGGGACGGCCGGGCGACGCTAATCTCGGAGTGCGGTGTGCTGACGCCGCTACGCGCGCCAAAGGGGGTGAGAACCCCAACCTCGGCTGGCCCGTTGCCGACTCGGTCGGCGGACGAAGCGACGGGTGAGACAGGTGGCGCCGAACAAGCTTGTAGGCGTTCGTGTTGAACTTCTTTGGACCCGGGTTCGATTCCCGGCATCTCCACCAGGCGTGACGACGGCAGACGGGATCCTCGTCTGCCGTCTTTTCGCATTCGAAGACAGCGCTCCATCGCAAGCGTGCAGGTGGGGTGTGCTTTAACCACCAAGACACAAAGCCACGAAGGGTTTGAGAATAATGCTTGCCCTGCAAGTAGCTTCTTCATCTGTCTTCTTGGTGTCTTTGTGGCTTCGTGGTAGAAGCTGAGGGATGACCTGAACGGGTACCGCTCCATCAACGGCGCCTATTCGTGGTTTTTTGTTCCTCGTGGTAGAATGCCAGGTGCCTGTTGTTCAGACCCCTTGCAATGGAGGACGGTGCCACGGATGAGCCCAGCAAGCCTTCTGAATCTGCCTTTCATTGCGACGACCCGTCGCAACCATGCCCTGGAACATGCTACCATCCATGTCCTGGCCCGGCAGAATCCGCACCTGTCGCTGGTCGGGCGCAGTGATTGGCAGGGCTATTCCATCTACGGTCAGGTCGAAACCAGACTGGTGGAGCAGGCTGCGCACGAAGCCCTGGGTCGCCTGCAAGCGGGAGAGCACCAGCTGGCCGTTCATCCCCGCTGCGGCACCGTGCTGGCCACAACTAGCGTCCTGAGCGGTATGGCCGCTTTCCTTACCCTTGGCCTGGGCCGCTCCCGCACACGCTTCCGCTGGGCCAGCCTGCCGGAAGTGCTTCTGGCCACTACCGTGGCCGTCCTGATCGCTCAGCCATTGGGACTGCTTGTGGAACAGCGTATCACCACCTCCAGCGATGTCGGCGATCTGCGCATCGCGAGCGTCTTCCGACAGCGAGGTGGTTCCATGCCGATTCATCGGGTCGACACCAGGTAGCCATGTTCTATATCTTTCACGGCCCGGACGACCTGTCGCGAACCGAGACGCTGGCCGCCCTCAAGGCCCAGATGGGCGATCCAGCCATGGCCGACCTGAACACCACCCTTCTTGACGGCGACGCCGTGACCTTGGGCGAATTGCAGGAGGCCGGCGACACCCTTCCCTTCCTCTCCGACCGCCGCCTGGTGATCGTCACCGGATACCTGACCCGCCCGGAGAAAGATCCCAAGAGGGAAAAGCGCAGGAGACAAGCCGACAAGGAAACGTTGGACTTGCTGGCCAGATACCTGGACAACCTGGCCGACACCACCCGCTTGATCTTCGTCGAGGAAGAGACTCTCCCCGCTTCCCACCCCATCGTCAAGTTGGCGGAAAAGCGCCAGGACGGCCACGTTCGAGCCTTCGGTGTGCCCGGAAAAGGAGGCCTGGCCGGCTGGATTGGGCAACG
>JAUVRU010000056.1 GCA_030597485.1 Anaerolineae bacterium | reverse complement strand
TCAGGGCACCTCAAACAACAACTTCCCATAGTATGACCTACGATCGATGTGGAACCACGATCCACAGAATCACATAGGGCAACAGCCCCGGCAGGCCACCAGGCAGGAGTAGAAACAGGAAGAGCAGGCGAAACCACCATGGGCTAATACCGAAAAAGGCGCCCAATCCTCCGCAAACCCCGCCCACAATGCCATTTTGTCGCTTCAACCTATCACGCTCTTGTGCCATGATTGTTTCCTCCTAACAACGATCAGGCCATCACGGCTTCTGGCCTGGGGAAGAACTGCTTGCTCGCAGGCACATTATGACACCGACCTCGCCGAATGACAACCATCGGCTCGGTAGATGAAAAAGATCATGCCGCCGCCCCGTCCACAGCCCGACAGCCAGTTGAAGCCATACGACGTTCCGCCAGACGACAGGGCTTTTTGACTTGTCGTTGGTCACAGGTATAATGAACCCGGCTGACCCGTCTCCACCCACGCCGAGACTGTGGGGATAAGGTCAGTTCTGCTGCCCTAGCCCGTGATTCTGCGCTGTTCAGGCCAAGGGAGGGATTTGAACGTGCTGCGAACCCGCCGTGTCAGCTACCTGGAGGGGCTACGCTACCAGGGCAAAGAGAGCATGCTTGCCTGGGTCTTGCACCGCATCACTGGCCTGGGCATTCTCTTTTTTGTCGGCACACACGTCGTAGCCGCATTTTTCCTGAATGCAATTGGGGACAACATCTCAAAGTCCGTCACCCTCTGGTACGAGTCAACACCCTTCCAGATATTCATCTACTTCTGCGTCCTGTATCACGCGTTCAACGGGCTGCGACTGGTGGTCGAGGACTTCTATCCACCCGTATTGCGCTATCGTCGGGAGCTTCTCTGGCTCCAGTGGCTCATCTTTCTGCCCGTCTTCGGTTTGCCAGCTTTCCTGATGGTGCTCAGCCTCTTCTCAGGGTCAGCGTAGGTTAGGAGGCCGAACAATGCGTTTTCGATCTGCCGGTCAGGGCAGCGCCTTGGAGTATTATCTCTGGTTGTTCACCCGACTGTCGGCCGTTTTTATGCTGTTCATCGGCGCCTTTGGCATCATCTATGCCAACCTGGCAGGCGGGCGGTTGACCATGGACACGCCCACCCAGTACCGCTGGGGCTTTTTCCCCATCTACTGGCACGTTCAGAACAGCGACATTCCCGACGTGTTCCCCAACTGGTCTAACTCGTTTTGGCGCGTGTATGGGATGATCTTTCTCTTCATCGCCGCCGTTCACGGTTTCAACGGCCTGCGGATTGTGGTGGAGGACTATGTCCATCGTCCCATTCTCCTGCTGTTGGCCAAGGGACTTGTCTTCGTCCTTTTCCTGTTTGTGGTGGGCGCAGGCGGTGTCGTCATATTCGAGCTTTTCTGAACTGATCCGGTCAGGAGTCAGGTACCATGGTTCATAAGTACGATGCAATAATCATCGGTGCCGGTGGCACGGGGCTGATGGCGGCTTTATATGCGTCGCGAGGAGTCAGGGTTGCCGTGCTCACCAAGATGTACCCCACGCGCTCTCATACAGGAACAGCCCAGGGCGGCATCGGCGCAGCGCTGGGGAACCACGAAGAGGACAGACCCGAATGGCATACGTTTGACACCATTAAGGGCAGTGACTACCTGGCCGATCAGGACGCTGCCAGGATCATGTGCTATGAAGCGGTGGACGTTGTGTATGAGCTGGAGCACATGGGGCTGCCTTTCAACCGCACCGAAGAGGGCAAGATCGCCCAACGTCCTTTTGGCGGACACACCAACAACGAAACAAGACAGCCAGTGCGCCGCGCCTGCTACGCTGCTGACCGCACCGGTCATATGATCCTGCAAACCCTGTATCAGCAATGCATCAAGCAGCACGTGACCTTCTTCAACGAGTTCCAGGTGTTGGACCTCATCGTCGAGGATGGTTTGGCACGAGGGGTGGTGGCTTTGGAAATCACCACCGGTGAGTTACACGTTTTCCACGCCAAGGCAGTGTTGTTTGCCACCGGCGGGTGGGGCAAGGTGTGGCAAATAACCAGCAACGCGCACAGCCTGACCGGCGACGGCCCGGCCGTGGCCCTGCGGCGGGGCATCCCGCTGGAGGATATGGAGTTCTTCCAGTTTCACCCCACCGGCATCTACAAGATGGGCATTCTCATCACCGAGGGCGTGCGCGGCGAAGGGGGGGTGCTCATCAACAACGAGGGCGAGCGGTTCATGGAACGATACGCCCCCACCATCAAGGACCTGGCCTCCCGCGATATCACCTCAAGAGCCATCTACCTGGAAGTGCGCGAAGGACGGGGCATAGACGGCAAGGACTACGTGTACCTGGACGTGCGCCCGGAGACGGCCAACAAGTACTTCGATCTGGACGGCAAGAGGAATCCCGATGGCACGCCCCGGCGGATCACAGCAGCCGACATTCGCGCCAAACTGCCCGACATCGCTGACTTCACCCGCACCTATCTGGGGATCGATCCGGTCACGCAGCCGATGCCGGTCCAGCCTACAGCCCACTACGCCATGGGCGGGATCCCCACCGACATCCACGGGCGGGTGGTGATGGACGAGGAAAACACCGTTCTGTCCGGCTTCTACGCCGCCGGAGAGACTGCCTGCGTATCGGTGCACGGCGCCAACCGGTTGGGCACCAACTCGCTGGTTGACATCCTCGTGTTTGGCAGGCGAAGCGGGATCGACATGATGCGCTATTGCCAGGAGGCCGACTTCACGCCGCTGCCCGACGAGCCCGAGGCTTTCGCCCGCGAGCAGGTCGAATCGCTGCGCGCCCGACCGGAAGGCGGCGAACGGGTAGCCGACATCCGGAGCCAGATGCAAAGGGTGATGATGGACCATGTGGCCGTCTTCCGCGAGCAGCCTGGGATCCAGGAGGCGCTTGACGTTCTGTCCGACCTCCAGGAGCGTTATCAACGGATCAGCATCGACGACAAGGGAAGCCAATACAACACCGACCTTTTGGAAGCGTGGGAACTGGGCGCGCTGCTGGACATTGCCCAGGTGACGGCCGCGGCCGCTCTCAACCGCACCGAGAGCCGGGGTGCCCACTCGCGAGAGGATTGCCCCAAACGCGACGATGCCGAATGGCTCAAGCACAGTCTGGCCTATCGCGCCGCTGGCCGCATCGAGCTGCGCTACAAACCGGTCACCATCGTCGACTACCCGCCCAAGGAACGCGTATACTGACCGCCACAGTCACTCCCGGCTCCAGGCGGAGCGGGGGACAGTGGCACAAGGGGAACCCATGCAAGTCAAACTCAAGATCCGCCGCTTCAATCCGGAAACCGACAAGAAGCGCTGGTGGGGGCACTACCAGGCAGAGGTGGAGCCCACCGATCGGGTGCTGGACGCGCTACACTATGTGAAATGGCACGTTGACGGCACCCTGGCCTTCCGCCGCTCTTGCGCCCATGGGATATGCGGCTCGGACGCCATGCTTATCAACGGACGCAACCAACTGGCCTGCAAGGTGCTGATCAAGGAGGTGGGGCGCAAGATCACCGTCGAGCCGCTGTTGGGCCTGCCGGTCATCAAGGACCTGGTGGTGGATATGGAGCCCTTTTTCGAACAGTATCGGGCCGTGAAGCCTTACCTGGTGAACGACGACCCCCCGCCAGCAACCGAACGCCGGCAGAGCATCGAGGAGCGCGAGCGCTTCGACGACACCACCAAGTGCATCCTGTGCGCTGCCTGCACCACCTCCTGCCCCTCGTTCTGGGCCCGCAGCGACTACCTGGGCCCGGCAGCTATCGTGCAGGCACACCGCTTCATCTTCGACAGCCGCGACCAGGCGTCCCAGGAACGCCTCCAGATACTGGCCGAGTCCAATGGCGTGTGGCGCTGCCGCAACATCTACAACTGCACCGAGGCCTGCCCCCGCGAGATTCAGGTCACCCAGGCCGTGGCTGAGGTGAAGCGCGAGATGATGCGGCGGCGGGTGTAGGCGGTGCGACTGTCGTGACCAGAGCTTCCAGGATTAAGTTGAGCATCTGCCTGTTGGTGTTCATAATTGCCACTGCCACCTGCACCGGAAGCCTGCTGAACCGCGACCCCACCAGCAGAATCGGTCTGTCAGCTGGCGCCGTGTTGGTGGTGTTTTCTGTGATGCTGGTGGGGGTGGTGTTTCTGGTGCCGTCGCGGGATTAGGCGATGGCAGCCGATAGCGCGTCACCTGTGGTGGCCAGGAAGGCATCAGAGGGTTCGACCAGAGATCGAGAACGATGGATTGGAAGGAGTAAGCCAACCGGCAGCACTCTCGTGGCGGTGTTCCGTCTCAGTTGAAACCGTCATTGGGGGCGACGCAATCGAGAGGCAGTGCTTGCTCTGCCCTCCGAAGAGTAAGCCTGGCCCGGCCCCGACTCCTGGACGAAGCGCGTTACTATGAAGGGCTGCATTTTCGCCCCATCAGCTTTGGTGCAGTTCAGGGTAAGCTGGTTCTGGGTTGTGCTCGCCACCTTATCAATGGGCACCAAACGCGTCGGATTCTCGGGCAGGCTCTTGTCCTGCACCACGACGTGGGTCACCTTGTGGGTAACGGGGTTGATGATGACGCTCGTCGACTGGCCGCAGGCGCTGTCGCTGCATTGCACGTTGGCTTACAGTGGGACATCTGTCATAGCAGTTCTCCCGGTAGTGTGCCGTGGTGTGCCCGAAGTGTGCCCGCGTTATTCACGTTATTCACAAGAAGATCAGGCGTCGGCGTCGGCGTCATCGACCCAGAGGTCCGACAGCAATTGATAGGACTGCCAGTCCTTCGAGGACTGGCAGTCCTATGTCCTCGATTCTACCTACGCGCCAAAGTCCTCGCGCACTTGCGCTTCCTGTTCCTTGGACAAGTTGGTGTAGAACAGCTCAAACTCGAGCCCGCTGTCCTTGATGGCGTCGGTCACCTTGTCGGTCACAGCGTCGCTGGTCATCAGGAACACCGCCGACGTTCCTTCGGTGACCTTGTCCTGGGCCTCTTTGACAAATTCCTTGTCGATGCCATAGTTGGAAAAGTGGCCGGCCAGGGCGCCCATCGCCGCGCCGACGGCCAGGCCAAAAAAGGGGACGAAGAAGATCAAGCCGAACAGCATGCCCCAGAAGGCGCCGCCCAGCGCGCCCGCGCCCGTCATGTCGTCCAGATGTTTGGTCTTGGGCTTCTTCTTGCCCTTGGGCCAGGTGACGGTGGCCGCGTCCTCAAGCGTGATCAACTGCTGCCTGGACAGGTCCTGGACCAGGTCCACCATCTTGCCCGCCCCGTCGGCGGTATCAAACTTGAATCCAGTAATGGTTGTCATGGTAATTTCTCCTTTTCTTTGTTTAGATCATCTAGGAGCACTTATGCTCATCAAGGCGCCATCCGGAACTGGGACAACGGCCGCTGCCGGTTTGCCATGGCGGCTGATGAGATAGGTATCCCCCTGATGCTGAACCCGTTCAACGATACTGCTAAGCGTTTCACGCGCCTTGGTGACGCCCAACACCTTTTTCATGAGATCTCTCATCCCTTTGGTGTAGGGTGTCGTGCCCTGAACATTCTGCACAGAATGTACCTTTATACCACTTTGGGGCTAGGGTGGCAAGTCAGCAGCACAGTGCGGTGGTGAGAATCAATCGCTTTCAGCACGCCAGAGGGCGAAACTGCTCATAACAAACTGGCTCGTCTCGCTGAGATTCAACCATCTCGGAGACATCGCATTCGAATGACCTAGGGCGTCCCTGCCTCCTCAGCCTCACCCGGCTCAACCTCGCGTACAGGCAGCGCGCCGGCCTCCACCCAGCGGATGATGATGTCCAATCGCTTCTCGTCCAGCGGTCGGGTGGGCGGCATAGGGCCACCGGCCTCGATGTCCTCACGCCTCAGGCTGCGGATGAGGTTGTTGTTCAGATCGCCGCCAATCACGTTGGGCGCGTGATCGCCGCCGGTCACCACGCTCTGGTAGTCGGTCATGATGTAGTTCTGCTGGGCGTTGCCCTCCCGGTGACAGGCGATGCAGTAGCGCCTGAAGATGGGATAGACGTGCATCTCGTAGTCCGGGATCTCGCCCTCGGCCAGCTCCACCACCATCTGTGCCGGCATTTCGATCACCACCCGATCGTCCCAGCTGCGCATGAAGGTAACGATGGCGTCCATCTGCTGGCCGTTGAGCTCCCCGCCATTGGCCACGCCATAGGGCGGCATACCTAAGTTAGGCTGGCCGTAGTCGATGATGTTGTAGATGGTCTCGTCAGTGCGGGTATAGAGGAAATCGGTGCTGTTGATGGGGTCCAGCGTGCGGCCCTCCAGGCCGTCCACGCCCACGACCAGCCCGCCCTCGCCGTCGGGCTGGTGGCACTCGGCGCAGTGCGTCAGGTAGAGATCCTCGCCCGCCGTCACCCGCTCCACATAGGTGAGGCCCACCGCCTCGGCCTGGGGCGGGGTGGTGATGACAGCCCGAATGGTCAACCCAATTATGGCAAGAACGGCGATGGAGATGATGGCGGTCGCCAGCCGCCGGTTGAGCGGATGGCGTTTGATACCTCGATCATAAAGGGGCAGCAAGAATAGCAAGAGGATGACAGCGCCGGGGATGATCACCGTGCCGATGACTTCAATCTGCCCCGGGAAGAACTTCAACATCTCGAAGAGAAACAAGAAATACCATTCGGGACGAGGGATGTAGCTGGTATCGGAAGGGTCGGCCGGCGGCTTCTGGTCCACGCCAACGAATGCGGCCAGCCCCAGCAGGAGCAGGAACAGGGAGAAGGCCACCACCGTATCCTTATAGATGATATCGGGAAAGAACTTCTCGCCCTGCTCTTTTTCTTCCTGGTACCGCGCTTTCAGGAACTGCTTGTCTTGGTCGTTCACGGCCGCTGGCTCCTGGTGTCTATTCGTCCCGCCTGGGCACGTAGCTGATGCCGTTGCGGATGACCAGATACAGATGCACCCCGATCATGCTGAAGAGAATGGCCGGCAGGATCCAGATATGAGCACCGAAGAAGCGGGATAGGGTGAGAAAGGTGAGAGAATCGCCAGCACGCAACACGCGCACCAGAAAATCCCCCACCACCGGCACTGTCCCTACAATGCTGGTCCCCACCACCGTTGCCCAGTAGGACTGCTGGTTCCACGGCAGCAGATAACCGGTGAAGCCCGACCCCAGCGTCGCCAACAACAGCACGACGCCGGTTATCCAAGTCACCTCGCGGGGATACTTGTAGGCGCCGTAGATGAAGACCCGCAACATGTGCAGAAAAACGATCACGATCATAAGGCTGGCGCCCCAGTGGTGAATCCCGCGCACCAGCCAGCCAAAGGCCACATCGTTCATGATGTACTCGATGCTGTTGTACGCATCCTCAGGCGTAGGCACGTAGTAGACGGTCAGGAATATACCGGTCGCCCCCTGCATAACCGCCAGGAATAGAGAGGCGCTGCCCAGCGTGAACCACCAGTTTACCCTGGGCACCTTCCGGTCGAAAACAGTATTCCATATGGTTAGGAGGCCCATGCGCTCGTCAAGCCAGGCCACCACCCTTGCCGCCATGTCAGGCCTCCACCAATATCATCAACTGGCCATCCTCGACCTTGGCTTCAAAACGGTCTAGCGGGCGAGGAGGGGGGCCGGCCACCACGTTCCCCTCCCGGTCGAAAACACCGTCGTGGCAGGGACAGATGAACGCCCCACGCTCCGGCTCCCAGTGGACTTTGCAGCTCAGGTGGGTGCAATCATCGGAGAAGACAGTCACATGGCCAGTGTCGTCGGCAATGGCATATACCGCGTAGTTGATTTTGGTGCGTTTCCAGCCAACCTGTCTTAGCTGGGAGAAGGTAAAGAGGGCCGGCACGCCAGGTTCAAGCGCCGACGCCGTCCCCAGGGGAATCCATTCCTGGCCCTCGGCCTTTTCAAGAGCGGGGGATACCAGGTAGCCAACAAGGGGCAGTCCGACAGCGGCCGACATAATGGCTCCAACGATCCCCACCACACCGCCCACAAACTGACGTCGGTCTATCAGGTAGTCGGACTTCTTTGGCATAGCCACCTCCTGTGGCGTCGTCTGTCAGCGGACACTCACCGCGACCGCCATAGCGGAGGAAACAACCCGTTGTACCACATGCATTGGTCTTACATAAAACGCGGCAAATATGTTGACAAGCAGGCCACCCTGGAATACCATACCACAATCCGCCCCGTGCAGGAAGGCAACCATGATACGAAACGTCAAAGCCCTTACCGCTTCGTCCTACCTGTCCATGTTCTTTCTTGGGCTGACTGTCACCGTGATTGGGGCAGCTGCCAAGAACATCGGGCTTTCTCCAACCCAAATTGGCCTGATGCTGTCCGTCCAGAATGTCGGGTTCATCATGTAGGTCTCACTCTCGGGGGCTC
>JAUVRU010000482.1 GCA_030597485.1 Anaerolineae bacterium | reverse complement strand
TGGACGGGGTGGACTTCGACGACCTGATGTGGCTGGCACTGCGCACGCTGCGGCATAACCCGGATTACCTGGAACGGCTGCGCCATCGCTGGCCCTTCATCCTGGAGGACGAGGCGCAGGACAGCAGCGCCCTGCAGGAGCGGATTCTGCGGCTGCTGGTGGGGCCGGATGGCAACTGGGTGCGGGTCGGTGATCCCAATCAGGCCATCTATGAGACATTCACCACCGCCAGCCCCCATTTCCTGCGTGACTTCCTGCAGGAGGAGGGGGTGGTAGCGCGCCAGCTGCCCAATTCGGGCCGGTCAACGCAGAGCATCATCAACCTGGCCAACTACCTGATCGATTGGACCCGGCAGGACCATCCGGTGCCGGAGGTGCGATCGGCCCTGTCGCTGCCCCACATCGAGCCGACGCCGCCGGGCGACCCCCAGCCCAATCCGCCCGACGATCCCCAGGGAGTGCGGCTCATCGCCAGGAAGTACAGCCCGGAGGGGGAGATCAAGGCCGTGGCCGACTCGCTGGCGCGGTGGCTGCCGAAGCATGCCGATGACACTGTGGCCGTGCTGGTGCCCCGCAATGAGCGGGGCTTCAAGATGGTGGATGCGTTGAAGCAACGGGGCATAAAATACGTGGAGTTGCTGCAAAGCACCCGCTCCACCCGGGAGACGGCCCAGGCGCTGGGCGACATCATCAACTGCCTGGCTGATCCCACCTCGGCGGCCAAACTGGCGGCGGCGTACCGGGCCTGGCAACGCCAGGATGATCCGGACGAGGGAGCCCGACGCCGGCTGGCGGGGGTGACCACCGCTTTGGGAAAATGCCAGCGGCCGGAGGACTATCTATGGCCGTGGGCGGACCGGGATTGGCTGGCTCATTCCATGTCAGCCCTCGACTCTCCCGATGTTGGCCCCCAGCTGGCCGAGTTTCGTGATCTGGTGCGGCGCTGGCAGGGGACCACGCTGCTGCCCATCGACCAGCTGATCCTCACCGTGGCCCAGGACCTGTTCGCGGAGCCAGCTGACCTGGCGGTGGCCCACAAGCTGGCGCTGCTGCTGCGGCGGGCCAGCGAGATACACCCCGACTGGCGGCTGCCGGAGCTCTATCAGGAGCTGGACATCATCGCCCGAAACGAGCGGCGCTTCCTGGGTTTCAGCCAGGATGACACCGGTTTTGACCCCAACCGGCACCGGGGTGAGGTGGTGATAGCCACCATTCACAAGGCCAAGGGGCTGGAATGGGACCGGGTCTACCTGATGTCGGTCAACAACTATGACTTTCCCTCGGCGCGGCCGCACGATGAATACATCGCGGAGAAGCGGTTCGTGCGCGACAACCTGAACCTGGTGGCCGAGGCGATGGCCCAGCTGGATGCCCTTCTGCCGGGCGATGAGGCTACGGAATACGTGGAGGGCCAGGCCAGCCAACAGGCGCGGTTGGAGTATGCCGGCGAGCGGCTGAGGTTGTTGTACGTGGGCATCACCCGGGCCAGGAAGGAACTGGCCATCACCTGGAACTCGGGCCGGCCCGGGCGGCCGCAACAACAGGCCGTTCCCTTGATCGCCCTGCGGACGTTCCGGGAGGAGCAAACCGATGACCCTTCCAGCTGACTTTCAGTTCAGCCAGGGCAGTCTCCAGGATTATGCCGACTGCCCCCGCCGTTTCCAGCTGCGCTACATCTTGCGCCTGGCCTGGCCGGCGGTGGAGGCAGAGCCGGTGCTGGAGAACGAGCGGCACCAGCTGCAAGGCCAGGCATTTCACCGGTTGGTGCATCAGCACCTGTTGGGCATCCCGTCGGACCGTCTGTCGCCCATGGCCACCGACGAGGACCTGCGCCGCTGGTGGCACCACTACCTGGAGGATGGCCCGGCTGACCTGCCGCCAGCCCGCTACCCCGAGATCCGGCTGACCACGCCAGTGGCCGGCCACCAGCTGATGGCCAGGTATGACCTCATCGCCGCCGACGCCGGACAGCGGCTGGTCATCGTGGACTGGAAGACCTCTCGCCAGCGATCCTCGCGGCGCTGGTTGGCCGGGCGATTGCAGACCCAGGTGTATCCCTATCTGGCGGTGCGAGCCGGCTCCCATGTCAACGAAGGCCAGCCGGTGCAACCCGAGCAGGTGGCGATGGTCTACTGGTTTGCCGACTTCCCGGCCGATCCCGAGCGTTTCCCCTACGACGGAGCCCAGTATCAGGCGGACGAAGCCCGGCTGACGACGCTGATCGAGGACATCAAAACCCGAGACGATGAGGTGTTCCCACTCACGACCGACGAGCGTCAGTGTCAGTATTGCTGTTATCGCTCGCTTTGCGAGCGGGGGGTTGAGGCCGGTCCCATCGAAGGTGCCGAAGCAGTGTCGGAGTGGGGCGACGATTTTGATGTTTCTATCGACTTCGAGCAGATCGCGGAGATCGAGTATTGATGTGGAGATCGGTCAGGGGTCAGCATTCAGCGGTCAGCATTTAGCGGTCAGCTATGAGCCGTTGACAAAGGCGGATTGTCTTTGATGCCAGTGTCAGGTTGGTGGTTTGTGAGGCTTTTATGATGAAAGACTGGATTGAGCCAGCGGAAGTGGAGGTGCCGGAGGGGTTCGCGGATGCCATCGGCGGGCATCCGCTGGTGGCCGGGACCCTAGTGCGGCGCGGCTTTGGCGATCTGGAGGCAGCCCGGGCCTTTCTGGACCCGGCACGCTACCAGCCGGCGCCGCCGGCTGAGTTGCCCAACCTGACCCAGGCGGTGGAACGGCTGCGGACGGCCATCCGCGGGGGAGAGACCATCTGTGTCTGGGGTGACTTCGACGTGGACGGGCAGACGGCAACCACGCTGCTGGTCTCCACGCTGAAGGAACTGGGGGCGGTCGTCCGTTACCACATCCCGCATCGGGAACGGGAGTCGCACGGCGTGAACCTCCGGGTGCTGAAGCAGCTGATAGAGGAGGGCATAAACCTTCTGCTGACGTGTGACACCG
>JAUVRU010000066.1 GCA_030597485.1 Anaerolineae bacterium | reverse complement strand
TGCCGGATTTCCATTTGCACGCTGCCTTTGCCTGTCCGCTATGCCGGTGATACAAGCTGTGCGTTCCACTCTCAGCAACACCCAGGGAGCAGTTCAGGGGAGCATGCAGCCAACTGAGGGAAAAACGTCGCTGGCGGATCGGCCCAACGCTGGGAAAGGTCTTACCTTCCTCCAGATGCTGTTGCTGGCGCTGATTCTGTTGGCAGCAGCAGCTCTTCGCCTGTACAGCATCGACTGGGATTCGGGCACGCTGCCTCATCCAGATGAACGATCGACGGTGGCGTTCTATGCCCCTTCCATCGAGTGGCCACAAGACCTGATCTCTGCGCTTGACCCACATCGTTCGCCACTGAATCCGTTCTGGGATGTGAAGGGGCAGCATCGGCGCAGTTACACCTACGGCCATTTTCCTCTGTACGCTTTGGTGCTGACGGCTGGCCTGTTTCACCGGCTGGCGCCGCTGGCCGACCATCTGGGCCTGGCTGGCAGTGTGGTGCAGGTAATGGAGCAGGCACGGTCGCCGGTGGGCTACGCCTACATTGGCCGCTTCCTTATGGCGTTGGCGGCTATAGCCACTGTGTACCTGGTCTTCCTGCTGGGGCGGCGTCTGTATGGCGGCTGGGCGGGGTTGCTGGCGGCCGCTCTATCGGCTTTCACTGTCCTTCAGATTCAGCTGGCCCACTTCTTTGCGGTAGACCCCGTGTCCACTACCTTCACGCTATTGGCCTTGTACGGCTCCATTCTGATGATGGATCGGCGTGGCGCCGGGCCGGCCATATTGACCGGCGTGGGAATCGGACTGGCAGTTGCCTCGAAATACAGTGCGCTGCCCATCGTGGCGGCCCCACTGTTGGCCGCTATCCTGTCGGGCAGGCGGTCTCCGTGTGAGGGGCAGGAGGCCAGGTGGAATCAACAGTTTGCCAGGCTGGTCATCGTCGGCGCGGTGGCATTGATCGTGTTTGCCATCACATCACCCTACGTCTTTCTGGATTTCCCGAGTTTCTGGCAGGCAGTGGTCAAAGAACAGGGTGACATGGTCTCTGGCGTAGCCGATATGCCCTTCACCCGGCAGTATCGGGGGACCGTGCCCTACCTATATTTCTTGGAGCAGCAGGTGCGGTGGGGAATGGGGTGGCCACTGGGGCTGCTGGCCATGGCTGGATTAATATGGGTGCTGGTGCGAGCGGTTTTGCGGCGAGCGAGTGCCGGTGAGTGGATTGTCCTCTCCTGGGTGATTCTATACTTCGGCTCAACCGGTCTGTTCCTGGCCAAGTTCATGCGCTACATGGCTCCCGTGGTTCCCCTGTTTGTGCTGTTCGGGGCGGGCTTCATTTCGACCATCAGGCTGAAAGCATCGGGGAAGAAAGCTCAAGGGTGCGGCGGGCAGGATTCCTTGACTTCCGAACCCCAAGCGACTGGCTCGCCCGAGTCTTCTCTTCCGGCGGAATCCAACGCCAGGCGTGTCAGGTTGGGCTTCCTGCGCTACGTTGTCATTGGATTGGTCTTGTTGGGGGCTGTGGGGTGGTCTCTGGCATTTGTCAACGGTGTGTACGGCACGGAGCACTCGTGGGTCACCGCCTCCCGCTGGGTGTATGCGCAGGTGCCGGATGGCTCGTGCATTGCAGGAGAGCATTGGGAGGAAGGATTCCCCCAGTCCTGGCCCGAGAGCGGGATGAATCCGGGAGCGCACAGATATCGTCAGCCGCTGCTCCCAATGTACGAGGAGGACACTCGCCAGAAATTCGAGACAATCCGGGACACGCTCCAGAGCTGTGACTATCTGGTGCTGGCGTCCAATCGGCTTTGGCGGACTATTCCTCGGCTGTGGCCACGCTACCCTATGAGCACCCGCTACTACCAGGCGCTGTTCAGAGGCGAGTTGGGCTTTGAGCAGATTTACACGCGGGCTACGCCTCCTCGCCTGGGGCCGTGGGTGATGAACGATCAAGACGCTGATGAGAGTTTCACCGTATACGACCATCCCCGGCCCATCATCTTCAAGAAGGTGCGGCAGCTGACCGACGCCGAGTGGGAGGCGCTGCTGGGGGATCTTTGGCGAGAGGCCATCCCCGGCTACGTGGGTTCTCCCACGTTGTTGACGAGGCTGCGGGGAGGAGGTTCATGGCCACAAGTGGGGGCAGCGTCGCGCGTGGCTGACGGAGGGCCGGAGCCGGAAGGCAAATCGCTGCTGCTGGATCGGCCGGTGGACGAACTGCCGGTGGTGGATGACTATCGCTGGAATGGCCTGGCCAACCGGTCGACGGTGGTGTCAATTATCGTGTGGTGGCTAGTGGTGCAGGTCATCGGATGGCTGGCGTGGCCCCTGGCGCGCCGTCTTTTCGGTTGCCTGCCGGACCGCGGCTATCTTCTTTCGAAGAGCCTGGGCTGGCTGCTGGTTGGCTACCTGGTCTGGCTTGGCTCCAGCCTGCGGGTGCTTCCCAACGCGTTGCCGACGATCATCGGTGCGGTGCTGGTATTGGCGGCGGTGGCTGCCTGGCTGGTGTGGCGCGATAGGGCGGACCTGGGGAATGTTCTGCGGCAACAGATCGGGTTGATCTTCATTGGAGAGATGGTCTTTACCCTGGCCTACCTGTATTTCGTCGGTTTGCGGGTGCTCAATCCTGATCTGTGGCAGCCGTGGAACGGTGGCGAGAAGATGCTGGAGATTGGCTTCCTGAATGCCATCGTCAAGAGCGCGCACATGCCCCCTTATGACCCCTATTTCGCCGGCGGACACATCAATTACTACTACTACGGTCTGTTTCTGGTGGGCGTCCTGGTCAAGCTGACCGGCGTTCAGCCGACGATTGCTTTCAACCTGGCAGTGCCGACGCTGGCAGCGCTGACGGCGGGCAACGTGTTCAGCCTGGCAGACAACCTGGCTGCTGGCTGCCGCCCGCTGTCATGGTGGGCGACACGGGGATGCCCGAAGACCGTGAATCCGGCGGCGTCCGGAAGAGAACTGGAGGGGTCAGCCTCGGGCAATTGGCGCCTGAACTGGCGTGTGTGGCGGGCGTTGATGGTGGCGCTGTTGGCGGTGCTGCTGGTGGTGTTTGTGGGCAATCTGGCTGGCTTTGACCAATTCGTGAACATGCTGGAGACGCACGGCGGCAGGACCTTCGAAAGCGGTCTGCCTTTCGTGGGCAGGGCAGTGAGAGCGCTGGCGGGACTGGATCGAGTGCTGACGGAAGGGACCAAACTACCGTCGTACAACTACTGGGATCCGACCCGCGCCATCCCAAACACCATCAACGAGTTTCCCTATTTCAGTTTCATCTTTGCTGATCTGCATCCTCATATGATCGGCATACCATTCACTGTTCTGTTCCTCTCGCTGGCGTATGCGTTTCTGGTACGGCGGAAACCCGCTTCCTTGATGCCCTCTACCGCTCGTGTCAGCAGCTCGTCGGTCAACCAAACACCGGAGGCGGTTGATGCCCGTGAGTTGGAGCCCGGGCTCGAGGCGCCGACTCGGCCAACTCCTGGCGAACGTCGGAAAGCTGAGGATACTGGTCGCCGGCAGCAGGCCGGGCTGATGGTTTTCGATTCCTGGCGCGCAATTTCATTGGGAGACGTGCTAGGGTGGCTGGCACTGGCTCTGTGCCTGGGGGCATTGGCTGTGATCAATACCTGGGATCTGCCCACCTACCTGGGCATCATCACCTTCACGTTCTGGCTACGTCGCCGTCGCAGCCGTTTGGAAGTGCGGCGCGGGGTGCACGCCGGCAGCACGGGTATCTGGCCGGTCGTTGGCACTGAGGTGGTGGGCGTGGTGGAAGCGTCTGCTTTCGGCCTGCTGACGTTGGGGGCCAGCTATCTGTTGTACCGACCCTTCTTTGCCCATTATCAGCCTCTGGACGTGGGTTTGGGGCTGGTGCGCGATCAGACCGATCTGAGACACTTCCTCGCCATCTGGGGGCTGTTTCTGTTTGTGGCTATCAGCTATCTGCTGACGACACTGGTTCATCCGCAGTCGCGCATGCCAGGGTTGCGGGTCATAAGCCTCTTTCTGCGGCGATGGAACGTGGCACCGCATCTGGCGGCCGTGCACTCCCGGCTGGTGACGGAGAGAGAGAATCGCCGCGTGGTTGGACTGGCGGCGACAGTGATCGTTATCTCTGTTGCCGTCGCGCTGTGGCTGTTAGGGTACCGTGTGCCGGGCTTGCTGTTACCCTCGGTGTGTCTCTCATTCCTGTCCCTGTTGCGTCCTGAGCCAGGCGCGGGACGATCTTTCGTCGGGCTTCTCCTGTTCACCGGGTTGCTGATCCTGCTGGGTGTCGAGGTATTCTTCCTGCGAGATTTCCTGGGTGGAGGCGAATACTACCGGATGAACACACTGTTCAAGTTCTACATCCAGGCCTGGGTGATGCTGGGAATAGCGGCTGCGTACTTGGCGGTGGATCTCTGGGAACGAGCAGCGCGCTGGCACCGCGTTGTCTGGGGGGCAGGGTGGCGAGCAGTGCTGATCCTATTGGTGCTGGCTTCGCTCACCTACACGATTCTGGGCACCAGAACACGAGTGCACGACCGGTTCCCACAATCACCGCCTAGCGGCACGCTGGACGGGATGGCCTACATGACCGTTGGCACCCTGACGTGGCCGCAGGGCAACCTGATTGAACTGTGGCACGATCACGACGCCATCCGATGGCTTCAGACCAATGTGACGGGGACACCAGTGCTGGCGGAGGCCAAAATCGGCTATTACCGGGAAGGAGGCATGCGAGTTGCCAGCTACACGGGACTGCCAATGCCGCTCGGAGGGCTGCATCAGGGCGAACAGCGGTGGCCTGGTCAGATCAGCAGCCGTGACGGTCCGTACATGGAGTTCTGGAACACCGATGATCCAGAACGGGCGTGGCAGTTGATCCAGGAGTTAGACATCTCGTATATCTACATCGGCCAATTGGAACGTACCCTGTACGATGCGGATGTGAGCAGCTCGCTCACGGAATGGGGGGTTACTCGTTTTGCGCCCACGGGCCTTGACAAGTTTGACGCACTGGAGCGTCAGGGCCGGCTAAGGGTTGCTTATCAGAATGAGCGAACACGCATATACCAGGCAATAGATGTCGAGGAGTAAACTTGCGTGATAGTCACATCGGTGATCATTTGGTGGCTGCTGTTGCAGCTGTTTGGCCTGGCGGGGCTGCCGCTGGCCTTTCGTCTGCTTGGGCGGCTCCCTGATCGGGGCTATGCTCTGGCTCGCCCGTTAGGGCTGTTGCTGAGCGGCTACATTCTGTGGCTGGGAGCCAGCCTGGGGTTCATGCGAAACGGCGTGGGCGGGACACTGCTGGCGATGGTGGTCGTCTTGGCGGTTGGCTTGTGGCTCCACTTGAGGCGCCGCCGGGATGATCAGGTGTCGATGCTGAGCTGGCTGCGCCGACACATCCGCTATCTGCTGACTGTCGAGCTGCTCTTTGGGGTTGCTTTGGTGGGTTGGGCGATCTACAAATCCTACAACCCCAACCTGGAGACGGCTGGCGGCGAGAAGTGGATGGAGATTGCCTTCATCAATGCTGTCCTCCGCAGTGACGGTTTTCCTCCTCAGGACCCCTGGCTTTCCGGTTTTGGCATCAGCTACTACTACTTCGGTTACGTGTTGATGGCTATGGTGACCCGGCTTTCCGGTCTGCCATCTGCCGTGGCATTCAACTTGTTTGTGCCCGCTCTGTTTGCCCTGACGCTGACGGGGGCATTCAGCGTCGTCTATAACATGGTATGCGTTCATTCCAGAAGATCGGGAGAGTCCCGTGCCTCCCAGGAGTCGGTGGAGAGGACAGGGACAGGGGGCGACTGTGTCTCCTGGTCGGGGGTCATCTACGGGTTGCTGGGGGCGGCGCTGGTAGGAGTGGTGGGCAATCTTGAAGGGTTGCTGGAGGTGTTCCACAGCCGGGGGCTTCTGTCACCGGCATTCTGGCGGTGGCTTGACATAAAGGACATCAGTCAACCACCGGTGCCAGGGGGTTGGATCCCATCCCGCTTCATCTGGTGGTGGCGTGCGTCACGGGTGATTCACGATTGCTCCTTCCAGGGGTTGTTGACTGGAAACTGCAACCCGCCTGGCGGTGATTGGGAGGTGATCGACGAGTTCCCCTTCTTCAGCTTCTTGCTGGGGGATGTGCACCCTCACGTCTTGGCGTTGCCCTTCGTGGTGCTGGCGATAGCGCTGGCCCTGAACCAACTGTTGCAGGCACAGCAGGCACGTGGCTTCAGGCTCCAATTGCCGAGACCTGGCTTGCAGGCCTCAGACGCTGTCTCTGCCAGCGGTTACCTCAGGCGGCTGAGGGATGTCACGTCTCTGTTCTCAGATCTGGTAGTCTCGACGTTCGGCGGCTGGTACCAATTCGTGGTAGTGGCCGTTTGTCTGGGCGCACTGGGGTTTCTGAACACGTGGGATTATCCCATCTATCTGTTTATGGTTGTGTTGGCCTTTGCGCTGGGAAGGGCGCGGGCGGGATCATCTGCCTGGTTGGGTGAGGCGGTGGCGGTAGGATTGGGACTGGGCCTGCTCGGGGGTGTGCTGTACATGCCCTTCTACCTGGGATTCCAGTCTCAGGCTGGGGGCATTCTTCCCAACCTGTTCAACGCCACCAAGCTGCAGCAGTTCCTCGTCTTCTTTGGGCCGTTTCTGGGCATTATCGTGGCCTATCTGGTCGTGTTGTCGCCAGTTGCGCTTCCTACTGACTGGCGCCGACGGCTTCCGGCTGCCCTCGCATTGACGGTGGGCGTGCCAGTGCTGGCGACGAGCGTGGTTTCCATAGCGCTGATGGTTTTCCCTTCGGCGCGGAGCTGGGCCGAGGGCTTGCTGAATAACCCCGAGCTTCGGGCCATCTTGGGAGATGTCACGTTGGCGGGGGTGGTGGGCATGGCGGTCCGCATCCGGCTCAGTCACCCGTGGACGTTCCTGTTCTTGGGAGGAGTGCTGGCTTGGGTGTTGCTCTTCTGGCCGGCGAAGCCTGGAGCGGATGGGAAGCCCTTGACTTCACGCAACCTTGCCATAAGCGATCTGTTCGCGCTGGCTATGATAGGGGTAGGGGTTCTGCTTCCGCTGGTCGTCGAGTTCGTCTACTTGCGGGACAACTTTGGCATCCGCATGAACACGGTCTTCAAATTCTACTTCCAGGCGTGGGTCTTGCTGGCGCTGGCAGCCGCCTACGGTGCCTATTATGTGTCGCATCGGTTGCGGGGCTGGGGAGCGGGGGCGTGGCAGTTAGCCCTGGTGCTGCTGGTCGCGGGCGGATTGGTCTATCCAGCATTGGCCATTCCCAACAAGGCGGCCAACTTCCAGGGTGATCCGACTCTGGACGGCATGGCGTGGATTGAGGCGGCTCATCCCGACGACTATGCGGCCATTCGATGGCTGCAAGCCAACGCGGCCGATGGAGCTGTCGTTCTGGAGGCACCTGGCGACCGATTCGCGGCCTATCAGTATGTGGGGCGGGTGTCGGCGCTTACCGGCCTGCCTACCCTGCTGGGCTGGGGCAATCACGAGCACCAGTGGCGGGGCAACTACGATGAGCCGGCACGACGCGAACCGGACATCCAGATGCTGTATGAAGGTCTGGATGCCCAACGGACCGGGGAACTGCTGGACAAGTATCACATCACTTATGTGTACGTTGGGCACCTGGAGCGGCAGCGGTACAGTCCAAGAGGGCTGGCCAAATTTGGACTGCTGATGGATGTAGCGTACAATCAGGGCGAGGTGACGATCTATCAGCACCGGTGATGGTACCTGACAATGGGAGGGTGAGCACAGCGAGGGCGGTCGTGCTTTGAGGGCCTGTCCAGTCGGGGTGGCCGGACTGGAACCGGCGACCTCTGCGTCCCAAACGCAGCGCGCTAGCCGACTGCGCCACACCCC
>JAUVRU010000089.1 GCA_030597485.1 Anaerolineae bacterium | reverse complement strand
CGACCAGGGCGACCACTACCAGGCCCAAGTGAGCTGCCGACTGGGCTGCCAGACTCCTCGTCGCTCGTGCTGGCTGGCCGAGATAAATCTCGTAGGCTGCCGCTGCCGTCACCCCACTTATCATCCCCTGCAGCTGTCCAGCGTTGTGATAAGGACGTATGGTAGGAGCGGCCGATGCGCTCACGGCCGCAAGCATAGGCCGGTCGGCCAGTGGCGAGGGGGGCGCCTGCTCCACCCACCAACGTACCGTGCGGGCGCTGTCGGCCACCTCAACCACCAATGCCACATCATCCAGCCCCTTCACATCTTGCCATGCCGGATAATCATCCAGCGTCTCATTGGTGCCCCGAAAGAGTGCCAGTTCTGGCAAGAATGCCAGGCTGCGCACGCCGGCTGTTTGACCTGGCAGGTACCCCAGGTTGAGTGTGCGCTGCCCGTAAGGATAGTCACTCTCAAACCGGTCGAGGAGGCGCTGCGCCATGATAGCCCCTTCTGGTTGCAGGCTCACGGTGATCACTCGTGCCTGATGATTGAGCAAGTCTCGCATCACGGTCTCGGCCAACGGATCCATCTCGGCCTCGGTGGCTGGGCTGTAATCAAAACACACCAGAACTACCGAATCGGGCGGCAAAGTCGCAATCTCATCTCGAAAGGTCTGGACCGATGCCACCAGGCCGGCTGCCGATGGTGTTTCCAGGAATCGATGGAACGCGGGACCCCCCAGCAGGTTTTCCACTCTCTCCACTACCGCCAGCAATGAGACGATGATGCCCAAGATCAACACCATGAATATCAGCACCCAGGCAATCGTGGTGAAGATACGGCTGCGTTTGGGTTCTTGATCGAGATCGGGGGGCACATCAGGCTGCTCACTGGTGATTTCTCGGATGAGAGCGGCCCCTTCCACGTCCGGCACTTCAGGTATACCCAGCTGGGCGCGCAGGTCTTCAATCGCTTCATCCTCAACGTCCGGTTCGTCTGTGAAAGGCATCGGTTCGGGCAGTTTCTCCATAGCACCCTCCGGCTCACGGGGTTCGAACACGGCTTCTTCTTCGGGCTTCAGCCTGGCGACCCACTCAGGGATCTCGGCTGGCGCCAGTTCTTCGGCGATGGCGGGAGGGGACTCTGGGGAAGGTTCAACGGCTGGCGGCAGCTCGGGCTCTGTGGGTTCAGTGGCCATCTCGCGCAGCCAGTCCGGGATCTTCTCGGCCGACGGAGGCATCTCCTCTCCCGATTCAAGGCTGGCTGTCTTCTGGGTTGTGTTCACCAGGGAGCGTAGCTCAGCCAGGTGATCAGGTGTCTCTGCCTCCTCGGCCGTTGGAGCCTTAGCCGGCTCTCCGGCCGACGCGATGGTATCTGCCACACTGGCTGATCTGAGGTCTGCCAGCCAGTCGGGGAAATCTTCCTCAGTCCCGGCCGCTCCCTCCGGTACCTGTTCTCCGCCTGGCGGGGAAGGCACTGCCTCCTCTGTGGACGATGGCAGGGGGGGCTCAGGTTCAGATGCTTCAGGCCGGCGATGTGACTGGACCACGTCCATCTCGTGCAGCCAATCGGGGAGCTCGCCAGTGGGTGACTTCTCGACACTGGTGGGTTCCGTCTCTGAGATGCCCAGTTCGGCCAGCCAGGTTGGTATCTCGCCATCGGCCACCGCTTCAACCTCATCCTCTGGTACACTTACCCCTTCGAGAGGAATAGGCTGCTCGTCGCTCTCCTCGGGTGCGGAAGGCGCCTCTTCTTGCGTCTGCTCCGCTGATTCAGGGGTAACCAAGCGCCCCAGCCACTCGGGGAGCCCACCTCCCTCTTCCACCTCGATAGGAAGTGGCTGCTTCTCAGCATCCAGCGATGGCTCTGGCGGCTTGGCCGTCTTGTCTGCTGTCGGGGATATGTCTCCGTCCACCAACCCCAATTCGCGTACCCAGCCTGGGATTTCCCCTGTATCAGTGATCACGGGGAGCACCTCTTCGACTTCCTCGATGGGGGGTTCCTCAGGAGGCTGTGAGGCGTCACCCGAATCGTGCTCAGCGAATATGGCTCTCAGGTCATCCAATTCGTCGGTGATGCCGGTTACCGGTGGTGTCTCCTCTGCCCCATCTTCGGCCTCGTCAGCCTGGCCGAGATCGGTCACCCACTCAGGGATCTCTTCTGCGTCTCCGGGAAGAGGCGTTGGCCCGTCCGGGGTGGGCGGTTTCTGCGGACCTGCTGGCGCGGGCGGTCGGGTCGAGGCTGTGCCCTCATCTGCCGCCACGGGGAGTTCCTCTTTGACGAGCATGGGCGCTTCTTCTCCATGCTTGGCCAACAGCAGCTCGAGCCAGTCAGGGACTGTCTCTATCACATCGTCTGTGGCCGGGGCGTGATCCAATTGAGCCAGCCGTGCCAGGGCTGCGACACTGTCTTCAGCCGGCTGATTCAGTGAAGTGCCACATACGGTACAAGTTTCGCGCCCTGCCTCGTTTGTTGCACCACAATTTTGGCAAACGCTCATCTCTTGCCCCTCCAAGCTACTCTGCATAGGGCCGATCTATTCCCATCAGAACGCGCATACCGGTCGCTGCCGTGCCCAGGCCCACACCCAGCAGGATGCCTCGCATGCCTGCCAGAGCAGGCACGTCCAGGACCCAATCTTTGATTAGCGGCAGTTGGTCCCACAATACTGCGCCGACAGGCATTTGTCCCAATAACACAATGATGCCGAAGACAACGAACAATCCGGATTCGAAGCTCTTCACCCGAAAAGCGCGATAGACAGCCGCCACCAGGAAAAAGGCTAGCAAGGAGAATATGGTCGCCTCCAACGGAAATAACACGCTGTCGAAAACGCGCCTCATCAGTGCTGAACCGGGACCACCGGTAAGGACTCCCGCAGTCAGCGTGAAGGCCAAAGCACCCAACAGGACAACGCTGTATCCCCAGCTCTTGTCCCGATTGACTATCTTTCTGAAGTGAACTGTGGCCACATTGGTCAGCCCCAGTATCAGAGCGAAAGCGGTCACCACCGACGCCGTGCGAATCAGGTACAGTCCCAGGGCGTCCACCACGGCAGCATCAATGAAGAAGTCAGCCAGAACCAAAAGGCCGGCCGTGATGGCGACGACAACCGGTGCTATGCGGCTGATCAATGCCTGGTCTCCTCCGATACCGTATCCTCTAGAACACAGTGTTTACCACTACCAGTCCCACGATGGCCAGGACGATGATCCAACGCAACACATCTTGAGCCAACAGGCTTCCAATATGCCATGGTTTGCTGGAAAGATAGGCCCCGGCAGCGTACATTTCCTCTCCCATCAGCATCTCATCGGCGGTGACATAGACAAAGGGCAGGACACTGGGATCACTGGCAGCGCCAATATGGCTGCTGCAATGACGTTTGGCGGCCTCTCCCATCAACAGATACTCATCTCCAAAGGCACCCACCATTACATTGGCCTCGACATCCTCGGCCCCAAGAATCCCCATTACTCCAGCTGCATAGGCTGCTGGCTGCGGTGCCAGCCAACGGACATCTCGAGGGGGGCCGGCCTCTCCTTCCGGGTCACCCTGATAGGCCCGGCGCATAACGGCTTGGGCCCCAGGCCAGAGCGTAGGGTCGGCCATCGTGACGATGGGGGACACCCCTGTGGCGGCTGACTGCTTGGCCAGATCTTCAAGGACTGTCAGGCCGGCCAGACTATCCGCAGTGAGGCCGTCGGCAATGCCTGCTGTTCCCAGGGAGACGTGCAGAGCCCGTCCCGTCTCGATGGCTCGGGCCATAGCATCTTGCAGCTTGTTGAACGCGGGGATGGAGCGCAGGTCTGGAATGCGACCTGTTTCTGCCTGGCGTTTGCCCAGACAGAGTGCCACGAGGAATACTGCCAGAAGCAGCAGCATTACCCACGACGTTTCGCTTAGTGCCATCTCCCAGTAACCCTTTCGGTGATGCTACCCGTTCCCCACTTCCGATCCAGACTGCTGCATCGCTTCCAGGCGAGCGATGAGCACTTCAATCTGATCCCGGTCGCCCATCAATGTCGCCCACTCGGTCGTCAGTTGGCGGGCTACAAAGACATCCAGCATGGGTTGGAGCATCAGCAAGACCTGGCTTCCCACAAAGCTTAGGGGCTTATTGACCTGTAGAAAAGCAACGGCCGGCGCTGTCAATTTCCAGTCGGCGATGCGGCGCGCTGTCCGCTCTATCAGTATGTTTGAGGAAGATTCCATTTGCCACCAGTCTCCCTTTGAAGCACATCGGTCCGTGGTCTTCCCGATCATCTTCTCGCCAGGCCGGGCAATCCCCACCGGCCAGATCGTTGGACAGCCGAGATGGCTCTCTCGGCCTCGTCTGCCACCTCGCCGTCAAGAGCGGGGTCATCGCGAAGCGATTGCAGCGTTGGCAGGGCTGTCCGGTCCCCGATCCGGCCCAGCCCCCAGGCCGCGTTACGACGTACTGCCGGGTCAGGGTCGCTCAGCGCGGCTATCAGCGACGGCGACGCCTGGCGGGTGCGCATTGCTCCCAAGGCATAGGCTGCGCTTCGACGCACCAGGGGCGATTCGTCAGCCAACCGCTCGATCAGAGGGTCAACGGCTTTGCTATCGCCTATGTGTCCCAACGCGCCAGTTGCCGCCCGGCGCACCCAGGGCGAGTCGTCGGTCAGCAACGCGGTCAGGGGAGACGCCAGTCTCCGCTGCTGCCTGCGAGCCAAGACTTCAGCCGCGCTCTGCCGCACCAGCGGATCCTGATTAGAAGTGGCACGGAGCAGCGGCGCCGGATCCGATTGGGGCGTGTACGTCAGGGCGTCAGCAGCAGCTGCCTGGCGACGCGGCGAATCGCTCTCCAGTGCAGCGTGAAGCAGCGCCGTGGACTGGTCCCCGCCAGCCCGCCCCAATGCCATCCCGGCGCGCCATCGCACGAAGGGATGGTCATCTTCCAGCGCGTCGGCCAGTGCGGTCAGGGCGGCTGCCCGCTGCGAGCGGGCCGCGTCCGAAAGGCGTGTCGCTGCTGACCAACGGATAGCTGGCTTGTCCGACTTCAGTGCCCTGATCAATTCGTCTGCCACGATTGGGGGCAACCTCATGCTTTATGTAATGTGCAGTATACCACAGTTTCCAGCAATTTGCAATTGCAGCAAATCGACACTGCGCATGATACTACAACATCTTGTGCATATCAAGGGGTGTCAACCCAATATGTAGTGGGAGCGGCGAAGCAAGTGGTTGTGTGGCAAGACAAAGATGGTGCCAGGCTCGACTTGATTGCGCCGATGGTGGCGAGTGGTGAGCTGCTACCTGCCGGTCATCCAGAAGGACAGGCTGGTACGCTGTGGTGATACAAGAATCTCCTGGCTCAACCATCGAGTCAGGAGATTCCTGTTAGGTGGCATGCAATCGGCTCTGGGCGGTGCCTATCCGTTGATGTGACACTCTGGGATGCTCATTGCCATTGTGCGGTCCGCATCCTCAGATGCGGGATCCTACTGGCCATGGCCCACTTCCCATCCGTCGGCGCGGTAGATCGTGCGCCCGCCTGCCATGGTCAGGTACACGTTGACTTCCTCGTCCACGATGACCAGATCAGCATCCTTTCCCGGGGCCAGCCTGCCCGTGCGGTCATCAAATCCGATCACGCGGGCGGGGTTCAGGGTGGCCAAACGCACTGCTTCCGCCAGGCTACAGTGCGTGGACCGCGCTAGGTAACTTACCGCGAAGTTCATAGGGGCCACGCTGCCGAAGAGCGTCCCGCCCTCCACGCAGGCGTGTGTTCCTTCCTTGATGACGGTCCGTCCCCCACGCGCCGGGTACCTGCCGTCGGGGAGGCCGGCCCAGAGCGTGCTGTCGGTCACGATGTGTACCGACTCTATGCCCTTGCAGCGCACCAGCAGCTCCATTGCCGGCGGGGAGACGTGTTCGCCGTCGGCGATCACTTCGGCCCGGATGACATCGTTTGTCAGCACCGCGCCCAGCAGTCCCGGCCGCCGGTGATGCAGGGGAAGCATACCGTTGAAGGTGTGGGTGGCACAGCTCAGACCGGCAGCCACGGCCTCCAGGGCCTGCTCATAGGTCGCCGTGGAGTGACCGGCTGAGGGCACGATGCCCTGCCCCGCCAGCTCTCGGATGAGTCTCATCGCTCCTTCCAGCTCGGGTGCGATGGTCATCTTGCGAATGCTGCCCTCCGACACTTCCACTAACCGCAGCAGTTCGTTCAGGGAGGGTTTCCTGAGATATGCGGCTTCTTGCGATCCCCTGGCAGTGTCTTCAGTGCTGAGATAAGGGCCTTCCATGTGGATGCCCAGAATCCGAGCGCCGTCCGTGCCTTGCAGCATCGCCTGTCGCACGACGCGGATGTTGTCCAGGATCTCATCGAATGTGGGCTCCGTCATCAGCGTGGGCAGCAGGGCGGTGGTTCCTGTGCTGGCGATGGATTGGCACATTGCGATGGTGGTTTCGACGCTCTCTCCGAAGTGGGTGCCGCCCCAGCCGTGGATGTGGGTGTCTATGAACCCCGGCACCACGGTCTTGTCTGGCGCATCAATAACCTGGCACCCGGCCGGGATCTCCAGTTCTTTGGTTGTGCCCACCCCGGCGATCCTTTCGCCTTCGATCAGGACAACGCCTGGCTCGATGCGGGCCAGCGGCGTGATGACGCTCTTGGCGCGGATGGCTATCGGTCTTTCCATACTCAACAAACCTCCGCTGACGTGGTTTCGGCGTCCGCTCGGCAGGCTGGGAAGCAGGCCGCGCTTTCCTCAAGCGCAGCGATGACTTCACCATCGATGGTGACGCCAATCGCTCGCAGCGCCAGCAGCATGGCACCCACCTCTGGCTCAAATCGGGGTCGAATCACACTGGTCTTGGGGGCGGTGGCGATGATTGTTTCTCTGAAGGTGCGCAGGATAAGGTCGCCGGCCTTGAACACCCCGCCAAAGGGTACCACCACGAAGTCGTCGTCCGCCATGTTCAGCCGCTCGATGATGGCGGTGGCCAGCCGACCTAACTCCCCTCCGGCTGCCTGCAGGATTTCGCGAGCCCGCCAATCGCCTTGCCGGGCTGCCTTCACCACCGGCAGGCACAGGCCAGCCATCTGGTGGCGCCGCAAAGGCTCCAGGCGAGACTCCTGGCGAAAAATCACTCCACCGACTGAAGGAACGCCCTCCCCTTCACCGGGCCTTCCCGGGTCAACCACATGTCCCGAGTCGGGCACCAATCTGGCCCGACCGTCTGCGGGTT
>JAUVRU010000247.1 GCA_030597485.1 Anaerolineae bacterium | reverse complement strand
ACCTGAACCCAATCGCCATCGGCCAGCTCGACCTGGAACTGCCCGTCTACCGTGAGAATAGCAGTGTGATCGGTACGGACCTTGATGCGCACCACACTCCCTTGCGACAGTACCATGGCTCGCTCCAGGCTGAGATGGGGGGCCAGGGGTATCAGGAGCATGTTCTTCAACTCGGGCGGCACAATGGGTCCCCCCGCAGCCAGGGCATAGGCCGTGGAGCCCGTGGCAGTGGCCACGATCAGTCCGTCGGCAACACAGGTGGTCAGATAGCCGCCATCAATGTAGGTGGCCAGACGCACCACCCGGGCCAGAGCCCCCCGGCTGACCACCACCTCATTCAGGGCTTCGTAGCAACCCAGCGACTCCCCATCCCGGGAGAACTCAGCCTGGACCATCAAACGTTCTTCCACCCAGCAGTCGCCATCCAGCACTCGCTTCAAGGAAACCTGCCAGGCATCCGGCTCAACCTCAGCCAGAAAGCCCAGCCGGCCCATGTTTATCCCCAGGATGGGGACGCAGTGCTCCGATGCCATGCGAGCGGTACGCAGCATGCTACCATCACCCCCCAGAGTGATGAATAAATCAAAGCGGTGGCACCGCTCGGCCACGGCGTCTTCATCCCAATTAGACCCCATCCACACCGATATCCCGGTGCCTTCCAAGAACTCCAGGATCTCGGCAGCCAGGTCTTGGGACTCGGGGATCATCGGGTGATAGAGCAGACCGACGGACCTGATGGATCCCTCGATTGTTGAGGCCGAAGGTTGGGGTGTCATAACCTCACGATGCTCCACCTCAGTTCTGACCTCATTCTTTTCTACCACGTATCACCACAAACGACCCATCGCCATAGCCGGGCTTGATGGGTTCACCTTCCCCGGTATCGGATAAACCCTGAAAGATGGTCTGTCTGAAAGCAAAATCCCCAAAACCTGATTGTCCCATAACTTCCACAACTTCGTCAACGGAGAAGAATGTAGCATCCTTGTAAAAAACGTTCTTGTCCTGATACTTCAAATAGGTTTGTCCTACCGGGCTATTGCGATCCACCAGGCCGACTATCAGATATCCGCCCTCAGACAGAACCCGATATGCCTCCCGAAAGGATTTCTCGGGGTCATCAACAAAACACACAGTGGTCACCATAAGAACAAAATCTAGTTCAGAATCGCCCAGCGGGAGATCTTCGGCTACACCATCCAAGCCTTGCATTCCCCGCTGCTGAGCGATCTCTCTCATGCGGCTGGCCGGCTCTACGCCCAATTTGATGCCCAAGGGTTCCGCAAATCGCCCTGTTCCCACCCCGATTTCCACTCCGTGTCCTCTTTCCGGCATCAGGGACTCAACAGCCCGCAATCCGGCTTCATAAACCCAGTGGTCCTCCGTGAACCACGCTTCGTATTGCTCGAAATTCTCCGGAAAAGGGCGAATCCTCGGCATTGCTATGCCTCCGAATCGATTCTGTCCCGCAACCAACTCTCCAGCTGTGTGAAAGGAACTGTCACCTGCCGGCTGTCCCGCATGTCACGGACGGTGGCTTCTTTGGCCTGCAGTTCCTCCTCTCCCAGTATCACCGTGTACCACACGTCAGCCCGGTTAGCACTCTTCATCTGCGCCTTCAGGCTTCGGTCGCCAAAGGCCACCAGGGCACCGATGCCCGTTTGGCGTAAACTCTCTGCCAGCGGGATGGCCACCAGCTTTGCTGGCTCGCCCCGATAGGCAACCATCACGGAAGGAGTCGGCTCCTCCGGCACTTCCAGGCCAATTTGCTGCATAGCCAGAACAATACGTTCGATGCCTGACCCAAAGCCGATTCCCGGCGTGGCCCGCCCGCCCAGCTCATCAACAAGCCCGTCGTAACGGCCGCCACCGCAAATGGTATCCTGCGCTCCCAGCCCGTCCGCCTTGATCTCGAAGACGGTCTTGGTGTAGTAATCCAGCCCACGCACGATGCGGTAGTTCACCTGATAGGGGCGTCCCTGCGTATCCAGATAACGGCGCAGACGAACGAAGTGATCGGCGCAATCCGAGCACAGATAATCAACAATGTGAGGGGCAGCGTCCAGCAGGGGTTGGGTGCTCTTCTCCTTGCTGTCCAGGATGCGCAACGGATTCTTGCGCAAGCGCAAACGGTCCACTTCGGCCAATTGGTCAGTCAGGGGTGTGAAATAGTCAACCAGCTTCTGCACGTAGGCCGGCTTGCACTGTGGACAGCCGGTCGAGTTGATCTGCAGACGCAGCCCGGTGAAGCCCAACTCGCGGAAGAGATGCCAGGCGACGTTGATGACCTCCAGATCGACCGCCGGGTCCTGCTCCCCAATCACCTCGATATCGAACTGCGAATGCTGCCGGTAACGACCAGCCTGGGGTTTCTCGTGACGGAACAGGGGGCCAGCGGTCCACACCTTGAGCGGCGAGGGAAGCACATGCATGCCATTCTCGATATAGGCCCGCATGATACCGGCCGTGAACTCCGGGCGCAGGCTGACGGAAGTGCCGTCCCGGTCCTCAAAGGAGTACATTTCCTTGTCCACGATGTCAGTTCCCTCACCAACGCCCCGTACGAAGAGTGAGGTGACCTCTATGATAGGCACGTCAATACGACGATACCCGTAAAGGTCAGCCACGCGCTGCACGTGGTCCAAGACGCAACGCCAATAGGGCTGCTGGTCGAGCAGCACATCGTTCATGCCGGTGATACGAGAGTAACGAACCAACAGAACCTCCGGGCTTGGTGGCCTGAGCAACCTGAAAACAGCGTCTTCTCACCGCATAGAACGCAGATGACGCAGATGCACGCTGATTTCCGCTGGTCTTGCTAGTACTACTACTGCGTCTGGGCTGGAGTGCTTGTTTCCACAATGAGATTGCACCCAATCTGCCGTTCTGCCCCTGGACTGGCCGTCAGGGCAGGCTGCACCTGCGCGTCCCGGCTTCGCTGCGCGGGCCGGGGTGGCATAGGCACAAGTGAGCAACCGGAAGGAGCGAAGAATCCTATTGATACGGTGCAATCTGCCATGGCAAAACGAAGTGGTAGTATCAGTCATATCTGGCGTAATCTGCGTCGAATCTGCGAAATCAGCGTTCTATTGTTTAGCCACTGAATGCTTGCCTCCGCGGTAGACTTCGCGTCTGTTTGCGGCGGAGTCGCTCTCCGTGCCACGCAGATTATAGCCCAATTCGAGAGGATGTCCAATGTCTCGATGTTTGACACCAGCCTGTGATGCAAGGTATACTCGACTTAACTGCTTTATGGCACAGGAGATGTTGTACAACCTATGAAGATGCTGTTCCGGCTAATCCGCCGATTCTGGATTGTGGAGGCACTGGTTCTTCTGTTCACAGTCCTGCAAGTCGGGTTCATACACTTCCCATTGCCCGACCTGTTCTGGTCAGGGGATCGCGTTCCGTCGGTCAGGGTAAGTGCCGTGTCGTCGGCGGCATTTGCCACGCCTACCGGCGGGCGTGTGTTCACGTCCACATCCGCTATCAGCCCGGTATTCACATCCACAACGCAGGCCGAGCCGCTCACGCCGACGTCCTCAGCCACCGCCAGCCCCACGCCATCCTCAACGCCGACGCCGACAAACACGCCCCGTCCGACCTCCACCCCAAGCCCGACATTCAGCCCTACGCCCACCGCCACACCCAGCCCGGCACCAACGCCCACCTTCACCGTCACCCCCACCCCCACCCCGCTGCCCACGCCGGACGGCACGGTGCGTACGGCACGCGTCCCAATCCTGATGTACCACTATATCTCGGTCCCGCCCGCTGACGCTGACATCTACCGTCTCGACCTGTCGGTGACACCGGCCAACTTCGAGACACAGCTGGCGTGGCTGCGCAGTGAGGGGTACCAAGGCATCACGTTGACCCAGCTGGTGTATCACCTGGCGCTGGGCTGGCCGCTGCCGGAGAAACCGGTCATCCTTACCTTCGACGACGGCTACCGTGACAACTACCTCAATGCCTTCCCCCTGCTCATGGAGTACGGCTACGCGGGTACGTTCTTCCTTCATACCAAGCCCATTGACGAGGACGACCCGGCCTACCTGACATGGGGCATGGTGGGGAGGATGCACCGAGCCGGCATGGACATGCAGGCGCACGGCTACCGTCCCCGCGATCTCAGCGGCAAGAGCGTGGACTATCTGGTGTACGAGATCGTGGGCGCCAAGGAGGCCATCGAAGCCCGCACAGGCGAGCCGGTACGCTTCTTCTCCTATCCCTCCGGCCAATACGACCAACAGACCATCGCCGTGCTTCGGTCAGCTGATTTCTGGGCCGCCGTCACCACTGCCCAGGGGGCAACGCATTCATCCACCAACTTGTTTGAGCTGGAACGGGTGCGTATGCGGGGAAGTCATTCGCTTGATGATTTTGTGGAAGTGGTTACTGCCGACTGGTAAACCACAGCCCGGCGTCAGCCCGCCCCAGCAGCACCCGGCAGGGCCGCTGAAATAACGAGGGTTTTACCGCTGAGCACGCAGAGTTCGCAGAGATTTCATAAGATTTATTAAGGTTTTCTCAGCGCTCTCAGCGTTCTCGGCGGTAGAAATCCTCTTGTTTCAGGGGAGTCTGACAAGGAAAGGAGACTCATCGTGAACACGAACACTTCGGCTTCGCTCAGCGGGAGGCATTGGAAGGTTGT
>JAUVRU010000178.1 GCA_030597485.1 Anaerolineae bacterium | reverse complement strand
ATGAGCTCGTCGGCGCAACAGACGCCGTCTCGCTTCGGCTGACGCCCCTTTGTACATACCGGGACTTCCACAGCCACGGTCATGGGGAGTGGAATCTGGACCACCGTGTTCAGCCCGTGGCTGGTGGCGTTGAGATCACCGCCTTCGACGGCGCTCAGCCTTACCGGATCGTGGCTGATCGAGGTGAGTTCTTTCCGGGAACGGAGTGGTACTGGGGTTTCAGACACCGGGTAGAGGCCTACCGAGGGCTGGATGACACTGAGGACCTCTTCGTTCCGGGGCACTTTCGCCTGGTTCTGCAGCCGGGGGAGACAGCGACCATCATCTGTTCCACGGAGCTGGTCCAGCCGCACGCGGGCCTGGAGGGCCTGCAGCAGGAGCGCCAGCGTCAGGCGGCACTGGCACGGCATTTGCCAGATGACGAACCGTCTTGGTTCAGACACCTGGCGCTGGCCGCCGATCAGTTCATTGTGCAGCGCTCTCCCGCCGATGAGGACGCGCCTGGCGACGCTTCCGCCGGAACAACCGTCATTGCTGGTTATCCGTGGTTCGGCGACTGGGGACGCGATACGATGATCGCGCTGCCGGGGTTGGCGCTGGCCACCGGGCGTTCCCAGGTGGCAGCCGATATCCTGCGCACTTTTTCGCAGCACCTGAGCCAGGGTTTGCTGCCCAACCGCTTCCCCGATGATGAGGAGCCGCCGGAATACAACACGGTTGACGCGACGCTCTGGTATTTCCACGCCATCCATCAGTACCTGCTTAACTCAGGCGACCTGGCTTTCGCGGAGGAGCTGTACCCTGCGCTGGTGGGGATGGTGGATTGGCACGAACGGGGCACCCGCTACAACATCAAGATTGACCCGGCTGACGGGCTGCTCTTCGCCGGTGAGCCGGGCGTGCAGCTGACCTGGATGGATGCCAGAGTTGGCGACTGGGTGGTCACGCCGCGCATCGGCAAACCTGTGGAGATCAACGCGTTATGGCATAACGCACTCTGGGTGATGGCCAATCTGTCGAAGCAGCTGGGCAAGCCCAAGGCGGCAAGGCAATTTTCTAAGCGGGCAGAGGCTGCGGCTGGCAGTTTTCGCAGGCGCTTTTGGTACCAGGAGGGCAGCTATCTGTACGACGTGATCGATGGGCCAGAAGGGGAACCAGGCACTGATGGAAAACGGTATGATGCCAGCTTGCGTCCCAACCAGATCTTCGCCGTCTCTTTGCCCTTCAGGCTGCTGGACGATGCTCAGGCCAAATCCGTCGTTGACGTCTGCGCGCGCTATCTTTGGACATCCCACGGCTTGCGCAGCCTGGCTCCTGATGACGTTGCTTACGTGGGCAACTACGGTGGCGACCCTCGCCAGCGCGATGGCACCTATCACCAGGGCACCGTCTGGGGCTGGCTTCTTGGCCCGTTCGTCACCGCTCACTACCGGGCCTACGGAGACGCGGCGCTGGCCAGGTCCTTCTTGGCGCCAATGGAGGCCCACCTGTCGGATGCTTGCCTGGGCTCCATCAGCGAGATCTTCGACGGGAATGCGCCGCATATGCCGCGCGGCTGTTTCGCTCAGGCCTGGAGCGTGGGAGAGATACTGCGAGCCGGCAGGGAACTGCCCTGAAGAATGACCGGCCACGGAGGGATTCTGCCGTGAGACGAACCGCCGAACACCGACGCCTGGAGGCACACCGAAAGCGCCAGGCGAATTGGAGGAAATGGGGACCGTATCTCAGCGAGCGTGCCTGGGGATCCGTGCGTGAAGACTACAGCGAGGACGGCACCGCCTGGGACTTCTTTCCGCACGATCACGCTCGCAGCCGAGCATATCGCTGGAATGAGGACGGATTGGCCGGCATCTGTGACCGTCATCAGTATCTCTGCTTTGCCCTGGCACTCTGGAATGGGCGGGATCCGATCCTGAAGGAGCGCTTGTTCGGGCTGACCGGTCCGCAGGGGAACCACGGTGAGGATGTCAAGGAGTACTACTTCTATCTGGATGGCACCCCCACCCACAGCTATATGAAGATGCTCTACCGGTATCCGCAGGCTGCTTTCCCCTACGCTGACCTGGTGGCAGAGAACGGTCGTCGAGGGCTGCGCAATCCTGAGTATGAGTTGCTTGACACCGGGGTCTTTGAAGGAAGCCGGTTTTTTGATGTGCTGGTGGAGTATGCCAAGGCAGATCAAGAAGACATCCTGATCAAGATCAGCGTGGTCAATCGCGGGTCGGAGGCAGCCGAATGTCATGTCCTGCCCACTCTATGGTTCCGCAACACCTGGAGCTGGAACTACGTGGCTGGCCCGATGGGCGATGTGCCAGGGAAGCCAAGTATGCAGGCGGTCGATGGGCCGGAGGGGATCCTCACGGTCCAAGCCACGCACCCGGCTATGGAGACCTATCACCTGTACGCCGAAGGTGCGCCCGAGTTACTGTTCACTGAAAATGAGACCAACGCCAGGCGGCTCTTTGGCCTGGACAACGCCAGCCCCTACGCGAAGGACGCATTTCACCGGTACTTGATTGGTGGCGAGAGGGAAACGGTCAATCCAGGTCGCCTCGGCACCAAGGCAGCGGCTCTGTACCACGGGGCCATCGGTCCGAACGAGACGCTGACGCTTCGTTTGCGCCTCTCAAACGTCGCTCACGAGGCACCTTTCACTGACTTCTCCGACATCCTGGCGCAGCGTCTGGCCGAAGCGGATGAATTCTACGCTGCCATCCAGAATCCCACTCTGGGTGACGACGAAAGGCACGTGCAGCGACAGGCATTTGCCGGCATGCTCTGGTCCAAGCAGATGTATTACTACGACATCGAGCAGTGGCTCAGCGGTGATCCAGACACGCAGCCTGCGCCGACATTCCGTCGGCGCGGACGCAACTATGACTGGGCTCACCTGCACAACTTCGACGTGATCTCCATGCCGGATAAGTGGGAGTATCCCTGGTATGCCACCTGGGATCTGGCCTTCCACTGTATCCCGCTGGCCCTGGTTGATCCCCAATTCGCCAAACGGCAGCTGGAGCTGATGACTCGCGAGTGGTATATGCACCCCAGCGGTCAGCTGCCGGCCTATGAGTGGGCCTTCGGCGACGTCAACCCGCCGGTGCACGCCTGGGCTACCTGGCGTGTGTATAAGATCGACGCCAAGCAGCAGGGGTGCCCGGATCGCGATTTCCTGGAGGGCGTCTTCCACAAGCTGCTGCTCAATTTCACCTGGTGGGTGAACCGCAAGGATGCGGACGACAACAATGTGTTCCAGGGTGGTTTCCTGGGGCTGGATAACATAAGTGTCTTCGATCGGAGCGCTGCGCTGCCCACCGGCGGGCATATCGATCAGGCTGACGGCACCTCCTGGATGGCCGCCTACTGCCTGGTGATGCTGAAAATCGCCCTGGAGCTGGCCATGGAGAACCCCGTCTATCAGGACACGGCCACCAAGTTCTTCGAGCACTTCCTGCGCATTGCGCACGCGATGGCGGACTGTGGCGGGCGGGGGCACAGCCTGTGGGACGAGGATGACGGCTTTTTCTACGACGCACTCCACCTGTCGGACGACCGCATCATCTCGCTCAAGGTTCGCTCTCTGGTCGGTCTTCTGCCGTTGTTCGCTGTCGATACCATCGAGCCAGATATTCTGGCAAGCCTGCCGGATTTCGAGCGGCGGATGCGCTGGTTTGTGGACAACCGGCCTCACCTCGCCGGCAACGTGGCCGCCATCAATGTGCCCGGAGCCGGCCAGCGTCGGCTGGTGTCTCTGTTGACGCGCGAGCGCTTGGTGCGTGTCCTCTCCAGGCTCCTCGACCGGGACGAGTTTCTGTCCGACTACGGGGTCAGGTCTGTCTCCCGGCATCATCAGGATCATCCGTATACATTCTACGTTGACGGTCAGGCACACACGGTCAACTACCAGCCGGCCGAGTCTGAGAGCGGCCTGTTCGGGGGCAATTCGAACTGGCGGGGTCCCATCTGGTTCCCGATCAACTTTCTGATCATCGAGTCGTTGCAGAAATACCATCATTACTACGGCGACACCCTGAAAGTCGAGTGCCCAACGGGATCAGGCCAGGAGATGACCCTTGATGAGGTGGCCACAGAGCTGTCCCGGCGGTTGATTCGGCTGTTCCTGTGTGACAAAAATGGCCAACGACCCATCTACGTTGGGCAGCCCAGGTTTCAGACAGACCCTCACTGGCACGACCTGATCCTGTTTTACGAGTACTTCCAGGGGGAGAACGGCGCTGGCCTGGGAGCCAGCCATCAGACAGGCTGGACGGGTCTGGTGGCAAAGCTGATTCAACAGTCAGGAGCGTTCACGTAGACGGCGCCGTGTCGGTCGACGTCAACCGTTGGAGGTTGGAATGATGACAATACTGACACCACAGCTGCACGTCCTGCCCACGATCGAGGAACTGGGCGAAGCGGCGGCAGTGCACGTTTCGCGCCTGTCGGCAGAAGCGGTAGCCGCTCGGGAACGTTTCATCGTCGCCCTCTCCGGTGGGTCGCTGATAAGACTGCTTTGCCCTCCCCTGGTGACTGAGTCGCGCCGCTCTCAAATCGAATGGTCGGCCTGGCACGTCTTCTGGGCGGACGAGCGTTGTGTGCCCCTGACCGACGCAGATAGCAACTACCGGGTGGCGCGCGAGACCCTTTTTGACTTGGTTAACATCCCTCAAACCCAGATCCATCCCATAGATGACACGCTGGACCCGGTTGCTGCCGCCGGTTCCTATCAGTCTGAGCTGGCGCGCACGTTCCGTCCAGGCGTCAACCGAGTGCCGCGCTTCGACCTGATCCTGCTGGGCGTGGGTGAAGATGGGCACACAGCCTCTCTGTTTCCCGGCCACCCCTTGCTGGAGGATAGGGAGCGGTGGGTAGTGCCCGTTCTTGACTCTCCCAAGCCTCCGCCGGAGCGCATCACTCTAACACTGCCGGTTATCAATGCCGGACGTCAGGTGGTCTTCCTGGCTGCGGGCGGGGGCAAGGCGGCGGTCCTGCGGCAGCTGTTGGATACCGGTGTCCCCCCGGGCGCGCTGCCGGCGCAGATGGTGCGGCCGGCTGAAGGGGAGGTACACTGGTTTGTGGACGAGGCGGCTGGCGGCAATCTGGTGGGGAGATGAAAATGATACTGGCTGGCGACATCGGCGGAACCAAAACCAATCTGGGGATTTACTCATCCGAGGCAGGACCAAGGGCTCCGCTGGCGGAGGCCACATTCCCTAGCGGCGAATACCCCAGTCTGGAGACCCTGGCCAGGGAGTTCCTGGCCGGGGTGGACGTGCCCGTGGATCGGGGTGCTTTTGGAGTAGCTGGCCCCGTCGTAGGCGGCCAGGCCACGATAACCAACCTGCCCTGGGTGATGGATGAGGCGCATTTGCGAGAGAGCCTCAATCTGTCATCTGTGCGACTTCTGAACGACCTGCTTGCTATCGCCCACTCAGTGCCGGCTCTGGAGGGGGTGGACCTGCATACCTTGAACGAGGGAGAAGCCGAGCCAGGCGGGGCCATCGCGGTGGGGGCGCCAGGAACAGGGGTGGGAGAGGCGTACCTGACCGGGGAAGGGGCACGATACCGGGCCTGTGCCTCGGAGGGTGGACACACGAGCTTTGCACCTGACACGCCCCTCCAGCT
>JAUVRU010000224.1 GCA_030597485.1 Anaerolineae bacterium | reverse complement strand
TCCGCGTTCACAAACGCCTCGACAACGCCAAAACGAGGATCAGGGGGAGGGGGTTGGGCCGCGCCGGGCGTCGTGGCGGCAGCCAGCCACACCGTCACAGTGATTGCCCAAGGGATCAGCAGGCGTCTGATGCGCATGGCCTGAGATTAACGCCAAACCAGGATTTTGCAAAATTGGGTGACTCAAATGGCAAGCGCTTTGACAAATATCGTGGCCTGTAGGATAATGGCGATTCTATGGAGGCCACCCGATAAGCCACAGCGCAAATAGCACCAACAGGCCGGAGACAGCGGTCACGGACAGGCAACCAGTCAACGCCAGGGCTGTCAGTGGGCCTGACTGGGAGAGGGACGCTGCTGACAGAGGAGCGTATGGCGGCGGGGTCTCCTCTTCCGCCGGGGCAAGATGTGGCGGCAGCCGTCGAACTGGGCGTGGATTGGTGGTAACTGAGTCCGGCACTGGCATTGATGGGACATCGCTCGGGGACTGCAGGGGCGGCAGCTGGTAGATAGCCAGCCTTCCCTGTGCCACGGTGTCACTGACAAGGAGCCTTTCCAGTTCCGCGTGGGCGTTTTGGTTCTGAGGATTGATGGTCAGTGCCTGCTCAAGGCATGTTTGGCGCTCAGCGTCTGTCTCGACAACGGTGCTCAGCCATAGCCAGGCCGGTTCGTTATTCTGGTCAGACTGCAAGGCTTGTTTGAGCAGCGTCCGTGCTTTCGCTCGTTGGCCGTGACGCGCAGCCGTGACACCTGCTTGTAATGGGTCCATCCGCGCTGCCTCTTTCCGGCCCAGGTAGCCAACGCCGGTGAGAAAACCTGGGCTTGATACACGCAACCCAAACGATCTGGGTTGTCGCAACTTGTCCTAAGTAGTATACCATGAATCCGATAGCATGCAAGATGCCGGATTCACCAGGGCCTGCCCAGGATTGGGTAGACTTCCAAAGTTCTCAAAACTTCGGAAGTCTCTATGACCCAAGATCGCGGACGCACCCGATTCACCACCGCCTGGAGGATCCTGATGCAAGACCAACCGCTAACCGAACTGACACTCGACCAGGTAGCCAAAGAGGCTCTGGCGGCCCTGGGCGCTGCTGCCGATGGCGAAACGCTTGAGGGCTGGCACGTCACCTACCTGGGGCGCAAGGGACAGGTCACCCAATTGATCCGCCGTGTGAGTGATTTGCCCAAGGAGGAGCGCCCCGCCTTCGGCAAGCGTGCCAACGAGATCAAGCAAGCGCTTGAGGCAGCCTATGGCAGACACGCCCAAGCTCTCAAAGTCAGAGAAATGGAGAGATCACTGGTCGAAGGTGCCATTGATGTGACGCTTCCCGGCCGATCAACGGCGCACGGGCGGCTGCATCCGAGCACCCAGGTGTTGCGCCGCATTACCCAGATCTCGGCTGATATGGGCTTCCAGGTCTACCGCAGCCGGGATGTGGAGACCGACGAATGCAATTTCCAATTGCTCAACTTTCCCCGGCACCATCCAGCCCGCGATATGCAGGACACGTTCTACACCACCCAGCGTGACGTGCTGCTGCGCACCCACACCTCTCCCGGCCAAATCCACGCTATGCGCGAGTATTGCCCGGAACCAATCCGAGTCATCCTGCCTGGCATGTGCTACCGATACGAACAACTCACCGCCCGCAGCGAGATACAGTTCTATCAGGTCGAGGGGCTGGCTGGGGGCTATGACATCCGTTTCACCGACCTGAAAGGAACACTGACCGATTTCGCCCAACGCATGTTCGGGAGCGGTCGCAAGACGCGCTTCCGGGCCAGCTACTTTCCCTTCACCGAGCCATCCGCTGAGATGGATGTGGAGTGCATTTTGTGCGATGGCCGGGGTTGCCGTGTGTGCAAGCATACCGGCTGGCTCGAGATCTTGGGCTGCGGTATGGTGCACCCGGTGGTGCTGCAGAATGGGGGCTATGACCCATCCGTCTTTTCCGGCTATGCCTTTGGCATGGGGCCAGAGCGCAGCACCATGACCCGCTATGGTATCGAAGACATCCGATATTTCTGGGGGAATGACCTGCGCTTCCTGGAGCAGTTCTGACAGTGACTTGGCGGCCTGGCGACCAGCGGGCATTTCCATCATGGCGCGCATGGCGCGGTACAGAGACCTCAAAACAAAGCAAGGTTTCATCAGCTCAGTTGGACTTTGTCCATTCGAGGAGTTTGCATCCCCAGATGCAAATGTGGCCACGAGATACGGCATCCCCTGGACAAGATATGGTGGCATTGGTGAAATGGACAGAGTCCAGCTCAGTTGAAAAGCAGGTCGCTTCAGATCGGTCGCAAGGAGAGCTGACGCCGCCAGCAGCGCGGCGGGACTACGCCACGACGCTAATATGGGGGTAGAGTGATTATGAGAGTTCCGATCAGTTGGCTCGAAGACTACGTTGACATCACCATGCCAGTGGAGGAACTGGCAGAGCGGCTGACGCTTGCCGGTCTGGAATTGGCCAGCATCCACTACCTGGGAGTCGAGAATGCCGAATTGCCCTGGGATCGGCAGAAGATCGTGGTGGGGCAGATTCTGGCCGTGAAGCCCCATCCCGACGCGGAGCGACTGGTGCTGGCCGACGTGGACTACGGCGGTTCCCAGGTGGAAACGGTGGTTACCGGCGCCCCCAACCTGTTCCCCTACATCGGGCAAGACACGCGTCACCTCAATCTGAAGTCTCCCTTCGCCATGGAGGGCGTGACGCTCTACGATGGGCATAAGTCTGATGGCAGCAGGATGAAACTCAAGGGGCGTCCCATTCGGGGTATCATGAATCGTCATATGCTTTGCTCCGAGAAGGAACTGGGCATCTCCGACGAACACGAAGGCATCCTTATCCTCGACCCTGAAGCACCCGTTGGTGTCCCCCTGGTTGACCACCTGGGCACCATTGTCCTGGATATCGACCTGACACCGAATTTGGCGCGCTGTGCTTCAATCATCGGGGTGGCGCGCGAGGTAGCCGCTCTTGCCGACCAGACCGTACGCTACCCGGACTACGAGAGCCTGATTGCGGAACGTTCTTCTCTCCAGGAGCAGGTGGTGATAGAGACCACCAACCCAGAACTGAATCCGCGTTTCTGTGCTGCGCTGATCGAGGGAATCCAGATCAAGCCGTCACCATACTGGATGCAGCTGCGTCTGCGGCTGGCCGGGATGCGGCCTATCAACAACATCGTGGATATCAGCAACTACGTGATGCTGGAGGTGGGCCAGCCCAACCATGCCTTTGACTACGACATACTGCGGGCTCGGGCCGACGAATATGCGGGGTCTGACCAGCCCATTCACATTATCACCCGGCTGGCCCATCCCGATGAGCAGCTGACCACCCTTGACGGCGTGACGCGAACGATGGAACCTTTCACCATCCTGGTGACCGACCCTGGGGGGGCGCTCAGCATAGGTGGCATCATGGGAGGCACTGAGAGCGAGGTTCACGAAGGGAGCAGCCGCATTCTCCTGGAGGCCGCCGCCTGGAACTTCATCAACATCCGCCGTTCAGTAAAAGCCTACGGTCTCCCCTCAGAAGCGGCCCATCGCTTCAGCCGGGGTGTTCATCCTTCGCAGGCGTGGCTGGGCGTGCTGCGCGGTGCTCAGCTCATGCAGCAACTTGCTGGCGGCACAATCACCCACAGCATCCTGGACTACTATCCCGCTCCTCCAGAACCGGTTGTCGTTGATCTGCCGCTGAGTGAGGTAACGCGCATTCTGGGGATTGAGCTGCCGCTGGACGAAGTTCGCCACATCCTGCAATCGCTGGAGTTCAAGTGTGAACAGGCCGAAGATGACATCTTGCACGTCACTGTGCCCGATCACCGTATGGATGTGGGTGTCGGGGTCGTCGGTCGTGCTGATCTGCTCGAAGAGGTGGCCCGCATCCACGGATATGACCGCATCCCTGACACCCAGATAAACGACGCGATGCCCCCCCAGCGTGACAATGTCCCATTAATCCAGGAGGAAAAGGCGAAGGACCTGTTGGCGGAGGTTGGCTTGCAGGAAATCATCACCTATCGCCTCACGGCACCCGATCGCGAGGCATTGCTGCACCCAGGCGTGGATCAACCTCCAAAGGACAGCCGCTCATACGTGACCCTGGCCAATCCGGTCGCCGCTGAGCGCACCAGTATGCGGCACACACTGTTGGCCGGCATGCTCGACATCGTGGCCCAGAATGCCCGCTTCCGTGACCGAATCCGGTTGTTCGAGATTGGCCCCGTCTTTCTGCCGCGCGAGGGACAGGAGGGGTCACTGCCGGACGAACCGTGCCATCTGGCAATTGCCGTCACCGGTCCCCGCCAACCCGCAGGGTGGCAGGCGGCCGACACCTCCCCCGTAGACTTCTTCGACCTGAAAGGTATGATCGAGTCGCTGTTCGCCGGGCTGCATGTGTCAGGCGTAACGTTTGAACCAACGGCACATCCTACCTATCACCCCGGCCGCGTGGCGCAACTGGCGGTAGATGGCGATTCCGTGGGGGTAATGGGCCAGCTGCATCCGTTGGTTCAGGAATCTTTCGGCCTGTCTCCTGACAATCCTGTGTTAGCAACCGAGATAGACTTCGAGCGTCTCAGGGCGCACATCCCGGCCAGCTTCCAGGTTCGACCGGTGCCGCGCTTTCCGGCCGTACGACAGGACATCGCCCTGGTGGTGGACGAGAACATCCCGGCAGACCAAGTGCAGGCCGCCATTCTGGAGGCTGGCGGCCAACTGCTGACCGATGTCCGTCTGTTCGACGTTTATCAGGGTGAACAGATCGAGCAGGGGAAAAAGAGCCTGGCCTACACCCTCACCTTCAGTGCCGCAGACCGCACCCTGACCGACAAGCAGGTGGCCAAGGTGCAGAGCAAGATCGTCAAGAGACTGGAGGCCAGCCTGGGCGCCCGATTGCGCGGATAGCCATCCATCAGGCCGGCGCCTGGTAGGTGGGCGGGTGAGTTCGGGTTTGGG
>JAUVRU010000416.1 GCA_030597485.1 Anaerolineae bacterium | reverse complement strand
GTTTCACCACTTGACAAGATGCGAACGCCGTCGGCGTGGCCGGGCTGAAAGGAAGTCGCCACCAGTATGACAGCTGTTCCGCTTTCTGACCACCAACGCGCCCTCGTTGAGCGTCCTGTCGAGAGCAAGGCCTTCCTGGAAGGGCCGGCCGGCGCTGGCAAGACCACCGCTGGCGTGGCCCGCCTGCTCCACCTGCTCGACGCCGGCGTTTGGGCCCGGTCCATCCTGGTGATCGTGCCCCAGCGCACGCTGGCGACCCCCTACCACGAGGCCCTGCGCGGCCCGGCCCTGGACGCCAGGGGGCAGGCCACCATCTCCACGGTGGGCGGCCTGGCGCAGCGGATGGTGGATCTCTTCTGGCCGCTGATCGCCGAGGAGGCGGGATTCGGCCAGCCGGATCAGCCGCCGACCTTCCTCACGCTGGAGACAGCCCAGTACTACATGGCGCGCCTGGTGCGTCCCACGCTGGATCAGGGTACCTTCGAGACGCTGGTCATCAGCCGCAACCGGCTCTACAGCCAGATACTCGACAACCTCAACAAGGCGGCGGTGGTTGGTTTTCCCTACACCGAGATCGGGAAACGGCTCAAGGCGGCCTGGGGAGGTGAGGAGAACCAGCGGCGCCTCTACGACGAGGCCCAGGCGTGCGCCAGCCGCTTCCGGGAGTACTGCCTGACTCACAACCTGCTCGATTTCTCGCTTCAGGTTGAGGTCTTCATGGCTCACCTGTGGACCCTACCATTGTGCCGCGACTATTTGCAGAAGACGTACACCCATCTTGTCGTGGACAATGTGGAGGAAGACACACCGGTGGCGCACGATTTGCTGCGGGAATGGTTGCCACACTGCCGGTCGGCACTGCTGATCTACGACCAGGGTGCCGGCTTGCGGCGGTTTCTGGGCGCGGACCCGGAGCTTGCCTACACGCTGAGTGACCTCTGCGACCAGAAGATGGCTTTCACCGGGTCGTACGTGACCTCGCCCAACTTGGAGGCGTTGGGGGCCCAGCTGGCGCGCAGCCTGAACCGGCCGGCGCAGACGGAGCCGGCGTCGGGGGACGTGCGTGCGGTGCTGGCTTACGAGCATCATCGTTATCACCCCCAGATGTTGGACTGGGTGGCGGCGGAAATCGGCGGGCTGGTGCACCAGCAGGGGGTATCACCCCGGGAGATCGTGGTGCTGGCCCCGTTCCTGAGCGACTCGCTGCGCTTCTCGCTCACGAGCAGGCTGAAGGAGCGCGACGTGCCGGTCCGCTCCCACCGTCCCTCGCGGGCGCTGCGGGAGGAGCCGGCCACCCAGTGCCTGCTGACACTGGCGGCCATCGCGCATCCGGGGTGGGAGCTCTGTCCCAGCCGCTTCGACGTGGCCTACGCGCTGATGCAGGCGATTGAGGGGATGGACCTGGTGCGGGCGCACCTTCTGGCCAACATATCCTACCGCACCAAGGACAAGCAACCGGTGCTGGGTTCCTTCGACCAGATTGTGCCCGATATGAAGGAGCGGATGACCTACCGGCTGGGCGAGCGTTTTCAGGGCCTGCGCGCCTGGATCAACGAATACAGGGCCGGCCCGCCGGCCGAGCTGGATCACTTCCTCAGCCGTCTGTTCGGCGAGGTGTTGTCCCAAGCCGGGTACGGCTTTCACGGGCACTACGACCGGGGGGCGGCAGCGGCCAACCTGATCGAATCGGTGCAGAAGTTCCGCTGGGTGACGGGCGGCCACGCAGCCCAGGAGGACCGGTCGCTGGGCCAGGAATACGTGGAGATGGTGCAGGATGGGGTGGTGGCGGCCCAATACATCCACAGCTGGCAGCTGCAGCCGGAGGATGCGGTGCTGTTGGCGCCGGCCCACACGTTCCTGATGGGCAACCGGCCGGTGGATTGCCAGTTCTGGCTGGACGTGGGGGGCGCAGGGTGGTGGGAGCGGCTGTACCAACCGCTCACCCATCCCTATGTGCTCAACCGCCACTGGCCGGAGGCAGCCGTGTGGGGGGATGAGGACGAGTTCGAGGTCAGGCAGGACACGATGAACCGCCTCATCCAAGGCCTGATCCGGCGCTGTCGCCGCCGCGTCTATCTGGGGCTGAGCGACTGGGGTGAGTCGGGTTACGAACAGCAGGGCCCGCTGCTGCAGGCCATTGACCGGGTGCTGCGTCGGTTGCCGGTCGAACCGGAGTCGAGCGATGTTTAAGCCCCGTCCCCGTCAGCAAGAGGTGCTGGATTACGCCAGCGGCAGGATGGGGGTTTCGGCCGTGCCCGGCAGCGGCAAGACCTGCACTCTGTCGTATCTGGCGGCTCAACTGGTGGCCAGTGGGGTGCTGGCGGAAGACCAGGAGGTGTTGGTGGTGACGCTGGTCAACTCGGCAGTGGACAACTTCGCCAATCAGGTGGCCGGCTTTGTCAAGGAACGGGGATTGCTGCCGCGTATGGGCTATCGGGTGCGCACCCTGCACGGGCTGGCCAACGACATCGTGCGGGAGCGGCCTGACCTGGCCGGGCTCTCGGATGACTTCCACATCGTGGACGAGCGGGCGGCCGAGCGGATTCGGCAGGATGCGGTGCAGGCCTGGCTGCGGGGCCACCCGGACGCGGTGGACGACTTCCTCGGCTACGATCTGAGCGAAAAAGAGCGGGAGGATGCTCGTCGCAAGCAGTGGAACTGGCCCCGTCTGGCGAGCGACATCGCTCTCGGCCTCATCAGGCAGGCCAAGGATCAGCAGGTCACGGCCGATGATCTGCGCGCCAAGCTGGAGGAGACGCCCCTGCCGCGCCCCTTGCTGGAGATGGGCGGGGCCATCTACGCCGACTACCAGCGGGGGTTGCGGGGCCTGGACGGGGTGGACTTCGACGACCTGATGTGGCTGGCCCTGCGCACGCTGCAGCATAACCCGGATTACCTGGAACGGCTGCGCCATCGCTGGCCCTTCATCCTGGAGGACGAAGCGCAAGACAGCAGCCGGTTGCAGGAGAAGATCCTGCGCCGACTCGCTGGCCCCAGTGGCAACTGGGTGAGAGTGGGCGACCCTAATCAGGCCATCTACGAGACGTTCACCACCGCCAGTCCCCACTATCTGCGCGAGTTCCTGGAAGAGACAGACGTTGATGCCAAGGAGCTGCCCAACTCTGGTCGCTCCACGCAGAGCATCATTGACCTGGCGAACCATCTGATCACCTGGACGATGGAGGAGCATCCGATAGAGGTCATCCGGTCCGCCCTAGCTGCTCCCTTCATTCAGCCTACACCGGTTGGCGATCCCCAGCGCAATCCTCCGGACACTCCTCACCAGATCCATCTGATCGCTCGCCCATTCTCTCCGCCGGGAGAGATCCTGGAAGTAGTCAACTCCCTGGCTCGCTGGTTGCCCGAACAC
>JAUVRU010000380.1 GCA_030597485.1 Anaerolineae bacterium | reverse complement strand
AGTGCTGTCAGAGGCGGGGCGTGGCGACAGGTATCCATGCAGGGAATGCAGCGGTGCTGATCGAGTGGTATCGGCGCGGCATGTCGATGCTGACCTACTCTAATGACATCGAGATGCTCACGACCGCTAGCCGGCAGGGGCTTGAGGCCCTGCGCAAGGGGGCGATGGCGTGAGGGCGTCACGATGTCGCCGTTCTTGTGGCAAATCAAGCGGCAGGTTCCGTTCCTGATACGGCAGAGACTGTTGAAGGGGAGATAGCGTCGGGCGCAAGGGATTTGGGGCGGCGATCCCAGCACCGTGGGACTCCCACGGGCAGTTGGATGAGGGTGGGCTGCGACGCAATATTGACCGTTACGCCCAACATGGAGTTGATGGCGTCTACACAACGGACAGCGATGGTGAGTTCTACGCCATAGAATTGGCGGAGTTCCGAGAGCTGGTCGCCGCGTTTGGCCGGGAGATGAGGAATACATCGATGGAGACGGCGGTCGGCGTCACATGGAGTCACACCCAAGGGGTCATTGATCGCGTCCGTGTGGCATTGGAGCACGGCATATGCCTGGTGCACGTGGCATTTCCATATTGGATGCCCCTGGCACCAACCGATGTGGACCATTTCTTCACTGATCTGGCGGGGGCGGTACCCGATGCCCGCTGGGTCCACTACAACAACCCGAACAGCAAAACTGTGCTCACGGGGGAGGACTATGCCCGCTTGTCTGCTGTATACCCAGACCAGTTCGTCGGCAGCAAACCGGGAACCACGGACCTGTTGCAGCTCGCGGAGATCATTGGGGAAAGCCCGCAATTGGCTCATTTTGTGGTTGACTACACTGTAGCGCCTGGTTTTATTCTGGGAGCGCGCGGGGTATATAGCTACTGGGTTAACACGCTGCCAGACTGGGAGCGTCGATGGGTGGATGCCTGTTTGAACGGAGACTGGGCCGCTGGGTGGAAAATGCAGATGAGGCTGTTACGATGGGAGCGCAGGTACGTCGCCCCGCTGCGTAGAGCTGGTTACAGGCACGGGGTTATAGGCAAAGCGCGTGCGGCGCTGTCCGGGTTCCTTGAAGACGCGGGGTATACTAGGGCACCGTATTACACCGTCCGGACAGAGATGCAGACGGCGCTGAAGCAATGCTTCGATGAGTTCTGGTCCGATGAGATCGAGATGCAACTGGAGGCAGGGGGCGATGAGTAACCGGTCTGTGTTTGGCCAATCCTTTCTACCAGTCAGGAGGAGTCTATGTCAGTTGAACTAGCAGGAATCATACCGCCAGTTATTACCCCATTTGACGAGAATGAGAACTACTCGCCAGGTGCAATGAAAGAGGTGTTGGACTACCTGATCGACCATGGTGTCCACGGCATATTCGTGGTCGGCAGCGTCAGCGAATTCTTCTCCCTACGGATGGAGGAGATCAAGGAAGTCATCCGCACCTCCGTGCGGGCAGTCGACGGACGGGTGCCGGTGATGGCCGGTACCGGGGCGATTTCCACTCGCGATACGGTCGAGCTCAGCCGGTACGCCGAAGAGGTTGGCGCCGACGCATTGTCCGTTATCACACCATTCTACATCATAGCCAACGAGGAGGAGCTCTACCACCATTACGCCGCCGTTGCGAGTGCCGTACAGATGCCGGTGCTGGGCTACACCAATCCCAACAGAGCTGGCGGCATGACGCTGTCTCCACAGCTTATGACCCGATTGGCCGACGAGTTTGACAACGTGATCGGCATCAAAGATAGCAGTGGCAACATGAGCGCCTTCCTGGAGTACAAGCGTCTTTGCCCTCCTGACTTCAGGGTATTCACCGGGCAGGACACGCTCGTCTTTGATGCCGTCGTCAACGAGGGGGCTGGCGCCGTGGCCGGGCTGGCCAACTTCGTACCTGCGCTCCTGGTGAGCATCTACGAACATGCCAAGGCAGGACGCCTGGCCGAGGCACGCGCCGCCCAGCAGAGGATTCCTCCCCTGCGGGCGGCCTATGGTCTGGGCTCCTTCCCGGTGGTGGTCAAAGAAGCGGCGGCGATGATCGGGTTGCCAGCAGGACCAACCCGTCGCCCCATTGGGCCGCTCAGTCCACAGGCCAGGAGGCAACTGCGGCAGGTCCTGGTCGAGGCGATCGGCGAGGAAGCGCTGGTCAAGTAAGACTCCTCGGGGGTCGTTATGCGTGGGTGGACCGAGCACAGCTGGACGGACCCACGGTCTTCCCGCCACGGGGCTTTTCTGTCTTCAAAAAGACCGTCGCGGCCACCAGGAGCGCCGATGTGCCACCATATCTGATTGCCAAGAACGTGGCCCGCGAAGACCGGATCAGTGATTCCGCAACATCACAGGCAGGTAGGTGAACTTGAGCACCAGGTGATACTCGTCCGCTCCGATGTCATAGCCACCGCCCTCGGGCCGCAACTGGCCGTCTATGTCGGTGTACACGAAGACGTTGATCCCATTGTCTCTCGCGTCCGAGTCCGCCCGAGTGTGGAAATCTCCGGCACCGGGATTCACAAAGGATGGGTCGCCACTGTGATCCTGGCTATGGATGACTGTGCCCGGGCCGCCATGTCTGGTGCCGTTGCCCTGCCAGAACGTGGCCTTCAGCGTGGCCGTGCTTCCCCCCATGACGGTGATGCCCACCGTGTGGCTGACCAGAACAGTGTTGGTCAACTCCACGGTGGTGTACCATGGCCACGATGTCGAAGTGGCCACGTGGATGCCGACACCGTCGCCGCCGCTGTTGTTGGCGATGGTGTTGAACAGCAAGGTGGAAGAGCCGCGCCGCATGTACAGCCCGCTGCCGCCGGTGTGCGCCTCATTATCGGCAACTATGTTGTTTGTCAACAGGGTAGCATCGCACGATTCCAGGAACACACCACCGCCGCTATCTGCCTCATTGTCCTGGACGTAGTTGCCCTCAATCTTCACGTCCTCGCCATAGAACACGAACACCCCGCCGCCATTGGTGTCAGCCGTGTTACTGCTGATCGTGTTGCTGCTGAGCGTGGCACCGGCGATGTCGTACAGGTACGCCCCGCCGCCGAAGTTGACGGCCGCGTTCTTGGTGATGGTGTTGCCGTCGACCGTGGCAGCACCCTCCTTCAGGTATAGACCGCCACCACCATCGGTCCAATTGGTCCCGTTGGCGGTGTTGGAGATCACGGTGTTCCCACTGACTGTTGCGTCGTTGTCGTACAGGTACACCCCCCCGCCAGCACGGGCAGTGTTGGAAGTGACGGTGTTGCTGTTGAGCGTGGCGTTGTCGCTCCAAGTCACCCTGACACCCCCACCACTGACCCCGGCGGTGTTGCCATTGATGGTGTTGCCCTCCAACGTGGCATCGCTGTTGTACAGCTCCAGCCCTCCGCCCGACCGGCTGGCGCGGTTGCCAGTGATGCTGTTGCCGCTGAGGGTGGGTGTGCCGCCAGAGACGTACAGCCCACCACCGTCAGTTGCACCGGTATTGCCGCTGATGGCGTTGCCACTGAGGGTGGGTGCGCCCCCGCTTAGATACAGCCCACCGCCCTGGCCGTTCATGCCCAGGGTGTTGGAGGAGATGGTGTTTCCTTTCTGT
>JAUVRU010000535.1 GCA_030597485.1 Anaerolineae bacterium | reverse complement strand
TCTGGCAGACGTACGCTGGATTGACGGGACCGGCGGGCAAGTCCGGCACCATCATGTACGCCATGGGTACCACTCAGCACACCCACGGCACCCAGAACATTCGGGCCTATGCCATTGTGCAACTCCTGTTGGGCAACATTGGCATGGCCGGGGGCGGCATCAACGCGTTGCGTGGGGAGTCCAATGTGCAGGGCTCTACGGACCACTGCCTCCTGTTTCACATACTGCCTGGATACCTGAAGGTCCCTGTGGCCACGGATGTTACGCTGCAGGCTCACCTGGACCGCGCCACTCCTGTATCCAACGATCCCAAGAGCGCCAACTGGTGGCAGAACTACCCCAAGTACATGGTCAGCCTGTTAAAGTCCTGGTACGGAGACAACGCCACCGCGGATAACGACTTTGGTTTCGGGTGGCTGGCCAAGACGAACCCTGGAACCAACTACTCCCATATCGCCCTTTTCCAGGCCATGCTGAGAGGGGAAGTCAAGGGACTCATCTGCTGGGGTCAGAACCCGGCGGTGGGTGGGCCCAACAGCTTCGGCACCATCGAGGGTCTCCAGAAGCTGGATTGGCTGGTGTCGGTGGACCTGTGGGAGACCGAGACCTGTGCCTTCTGGCAGGCGCCTGGGGTAGATCCGGCCAGCGTCAACACGGAGGTCTTCGCCCTGCCGGCGGCCGCTTCCTTTGAAAAAGAGGGAACCATCAGCAACAGCGGTCGATGGAGCCAGTGGCGGTGGCAGGGCGCTGACCCTGTCGGCGATTCCAAGGCTGACCTGGATATCATCAACGAACTGATGTTGGAGATCATCGGGCTGTACGAGGCCGAGGACGGTCCCAACAGCGAGGCTATCACCAAGCTGCGCTGGAAGGGCTGGTACGACGATCCCGTCGGAAAACGGGGCGCCGAGAACCTGGTGGATCTGGTCTCTCGAGAAATCAACGGATGGGCCGAGGCTGATATCCTCAACGAGGACGGCACGGTGCAGTACAGCGCGGATCAGCTCATGGCGTCCTTCGGCCACTTGAAAGCCGACGGCACGACGTCGTCCAGCAACTGGCTCTACACCCAGAGCTACAACGAGAAGGACGGCAACCGACAGAAGTGGCGGGACAACGTGGACTATCACCCGGCTGGCATCGGCACCTACGAGAAGTGGTCGTGGTGCTGGCCGATCAACCGGAGGATCATCTACAACCGCGCTTCGGTGGATCTGGACGGCAAGCCCTGGGATTCCGAGGACTTCGTGATCCGCTGGACGGGCGAGAAGTGGGAGGGCGACGTGCCCGACGGCGGGTGGCCTCCCATGAGCCAGGAGGGCACGCGCTACCCCTTCATCATGAAGACCCATGGGTTCAGTCAGGTTTTCGGTCCTGGCAGGGCGGATGGCCCGTTCCCCGAGCACTACGAGCCTCTGGAGAGCCCGGTGAACAACTTGCTCTCAAGCACGCAAGTCGATCCGGCAATCACGGTGTGGGAGCCGGACCAGATAGGAACTCCCGACGAGTATCCCATCGTGTGCACCACCTACAGGGTGACCGAGCACTGGCAAGCGGGCCAGAGGACCAGGAACCTGCCCTGGCTGGCGGAGCTGATGCCGCAGATGTTCGTGGAGATGAGCGAGGAACTGGCGGCGCAGGAGGGCATCGAGAATGCCGAACCGGTGATCATCGAATCCAAGCGCGGTTTGGTGCAGGCCGTCGCTCTCGTCACCAAGCGGTTCAAGCCCTTCCAGATCAACGGACAGGTGGTCCACCAGATCGGCCTGCCGTGGCACTGGGGTTTCGCTGGCCTGTGCGTCGGCGATAGCGCAAACGCATTGACGCCCTTCGTGGGAGACGCCAACACCATGATCCCTGAATTCAAGGCCTTCTTGGTCAGGATCAAGAAAGGAGGAATGTAATGAGCAAGGGAGCATTGGTTGACCTTACGCGATGCATCGGTTGCCGATCTTGCCAGGTAGCGTGCAAGGCATGGAACGACAATCCTGGCGAGCTGACCGTGTGCGCGGGCTGCTACGACAATCCGCCGGAACTCTCGGCGGACACCTGGACCCGGATCGCCTTCACGGAGGTGGAGGAGGGTGATAAGCTCGACTGGATCTTCACCAAGCTCCAGTGCATGCATTGTGCAGAGCCAGCGTGCGTTTCAGCCTGCCCGGTGCAGGCCCTCCATCAGACGGAATCAGGCGCTGTTATCTACGAGACTGATAGGTGCATCGGCTGCCGGTACTGCATGGTAGCTTGCCCGTTCGGTGTGCCCAAGATCGACTGGTACAAGACTCTGCCCGTGATCGCCAAGTGCACGTTCTGCTTCGATCGTCAGAGCAGCGGAGCGACACCGGCCTGTATCAAGGCTTGTCCGACGGGAGCTCTGACCTTCGGGGAGCGCGATGAGCTGATCGCTGAGGCGAAGGAGCGCATGCAGCAGCGCCCCGATGCGTATGTGGATCACATCTACGGTGAGCATGAGGTCGGCGGGACCTCGTGGATGTATCGCTCAGCCGTGTCTTTCGACAAACGGGGATTCCCTCCCTATGGGTCTGAGCCGGTGACGCAGTTGAGCGAACAGGTTACCAGCGTCGGATTGCCAGGTGCTGGCGTGGGCCTGGCGGTGGTG
>JAUVRU010000288.1 GCA_030597485.1 Anaerolineae bacterium | reverse complement strand
CGCTATGAGTAAGCCATCTTTGGAGAGGTGACGATGCGACGCGGTGTGCTTGTGATTGTGCTCCTGTTGTTGGCGGTGGGTGGGTACCTGGGATACACTCAGGTCTACGCTCCGTCGGTTGCGCCCACTCCGACGCCCGAGCTGACGGACGATTTCGAGACGGTCATCTGGGCCTCAGGGGAGGTGGTGCCGGCCACCTGGGCCAGCCTCAGCTTTCCAATTGGGGGGCAGGTGGTCGAGTTGGCCGTATCTGAGGGAACTACCGTGTCGGCTGGGACGGTGTTAGCCCGCTTGGATGCGACCGAACTGAAGGATGCTGTCGCCTCTGATGAGGCGGCGCTGGCTGTGGCTCAGGCTGACCTGACCCGTTTGAAGGCTGCGGCCCGTCCCGCCGGGATTGCTCAGGCCGAGGCGTCCATTCAATCAGCCGAGGCGGTCAAGGATGCTGCTCAGGCACAATTGGAGCAAGCCCAGGCGGAATTGGCCATGTTGTTGGCCGGCGCCCGGCCCGAGGATGTGGAAGCGGAAGCGGCAGCGGTCTTGAAGGCTGAATCAGTCTTGCGTCAGGCTCAGACTGAATATGACAAGGTGGCGTGGGCCGGAGACGTGGGGGAGACGCCGCAGGCACTGGCATTGGAGGCAGCCACGCTGGACTACACGGTGGCCAAGGCGAATTATGAGGCGCTGTTGCAGGGAGCCAGGCCGGAAGAAGTGCAGGCAGCCCAGGCGGCCGTCGCGGTGGCCCGGGCGGGCCTGGCGAAGGCTGAAGCGGAAGTAGACGCAGCTCGAGCTGCCCTTGATCTGCTGCGAGATGGTGCCACCTTGGAAGAAATCGCGGTTGCTGAGGCGGCTGTGGTGGCGGCTGAGGCCAACCTGGCAGCGGCAGAAACCGCGCTTGGCCGTGCCGTTCTGATCGCTCCCTTCGACGGCACGGTAGGCGAAGTATCTGTTCGGCTGGGGGAGCAGGTGCTGACCGCTCTGCCCCGGCCGGTGGTGGCCCTCGGTGACCTGGAAACTCTACAGGTGGAGACCACCGACCTGCGTGAGACCGATGTGGCTCGGATTGATGTGGGCCAGCCCGTGGACATCACTTTCGATGCGTTTCCTGATGTGCTGTTGAAGGGCCACATAGTCTCCATCAGTCCCAAATCGACCAGTGAGAAAGGGGGCGTGAACTACGCCACCATCATCAAGTTTGATGAATTCGATGACCGCCTGCGATGGGGAATGACTGCCTACGTGAACATCACGGTGAAGTGAACGATGAGCGATCAGGCGAACGTGGTTGAAACGCACCATCTGTGCAGATTCTATGGAGTCGGTGCGACCGTGCGTGCCCTGGATGATGTCAGCCTGATCATTCCCCGGGGCGATTTTCTGACGGTCATGGGACCGTCGGGCAGTGGCAAGAGCACTCTGCTGCACATGATCGGGGCTCTGGACAGGCCCACCAGCGGTCAAGTGATTGTGAATGGTGAGGACCTGGCAACCATCAGGGACGTGGATCACTTCCGCGCCCAGACTGTTGGCTTTGTCTTTCAGCTTCACAACCTGTTGCCAGCGCTCACCGCGCGCGAAAACGTGGAAGTGCCGATGCGTGGGCAAGGGTTGAGCGAGCGCGACGTGCGCCGACGGTCCGAACACTTGCTGGAATTGGTAAGTCTGGCGGATCGTATGAATCATGTGCCGGGCCAGCTGTCGGGCGGAGAGAGGCAGCGGGTGGCCGTGGCTCGGGCTCTGGCCAATGCACCAGCCATCATTCTGGCCGATGAGCCTACCGGGAGTCTCGACACGCAAAGTGGCTCAGAGATAGTGGATTTATTGGAATCTGTCAATCAAGAGCAAGGTACCACCATCCTGGTTGTCAGCCACGATCCCAGAGTGGCCCGGCGCACCCGACGTATCCTGACCATGCGTGACGGCAAGATCGTCGATGACCATTTGGTGGAGAGCCTGATCAAGGAGGATCTGCGCGATCTGGCTCGTTCCCGACTGGGCGAGTTGTTGCTTGAGGGGGAGAAGGCTGATCTGCTGGCCGAAATGGAGTGGACGCGCGCAGATGGCGAGGTGGCTGTTGAATCGTTGCGGCGGTTGCTCGAGAGTGTTCAATAGCCGGTTTGCGTGGTCAACCCGCAATTCAGCGATGGGCGACACAGAATGAGCACCCGCCCACGCCGCTACTGCCACGAACCAGGATTGGTAAGGAAGGGTCATAGGTCATGGCTGAACGCGGCAATGGGGGACTCTCAACAGAGGCCATACGAAACGGTTTGACGACGCGGTATGTTGGTCACACTATCTACTACTGGCCCACCATTAGCTCCACCAACGATGAACTGAAGCGGCTAGCCCAGGAAGAGGATGCGCCGGAGGGTACATTGGCCATTGCCGATGACCAGTCGGCTGGCCGGGGCCGTTTGGACCGTAAGTGGATGGCGCCGGCCGGTTCCAGCTTGTTGATGTCGATTCTGTTTCGCCCAACTTTCCTGGATCCGGCCCACGCCCAGCAGCTCACGATGATCTGCTCATTGGCCGCGGCCGATGCTGTGAGTGAGGTGACCAGGCTGCAGCCCGATTTGAAGTGGCCCAATGACTTGCTCTTGCAGGGCAAGAAGCTGGCTGGCGTCTTGACGGAGCTGGGGTTCGGAGAGGAAGACACGCTGACACCTCACCCGGACGAGGCAGGTGGTTCCCCCTCGACGGACGTGTCGCCATCCAGCCGGGCGGTGCTGGCATGGGTTGTGGTGGGAATGGGACTTAACATAAATCTTGACTTCACTGATTGGCCCGACCTGGTTGACACGGCCACCAGCCTTTCGATGGCGCTGGGGCAGCCGGTCTCCCGCCTGTCGCTGCTGCATCGTTGGCTGGCGGGCGTTGAAGAGCGCTACGACGCGCTGCGGGCCGGCCAAAGCCCTCACCATGAATGGGCTGCCCGGCTGGCGACGGTGGGACAATCGGTGACTGTCACCGCGCCGGATGGTGTCCACCACGGCATAGCCGAGGGGGTGGACGAGGCTGGTGCGCTGCTGCTGCGCCAGCCCGATGGTCAGGCAAAAAGAATCCTGGCAGGAGATGTTACCTTGCGGAGAGGTTGACGATGAAAACAGTGGTTGCGGGAGCGCTGGGAGAGTGCGTACACGTGGCTGGGGTGATGAACTTTTTGCGACTGGCTGAAGCAGCCGGATGGCGGACCGTGTTTCTGGGGCCGGCCGTGTCATCGGGCGATCTTTTGGAAGCGGCGCGGCGCGAAAAGGCTGATATGGTGGGCGTCTCCTACCGATTGACGCCGGAGACGGGCGAACGATTGCTGGGCGAATTTGCGGAGTCGGCCGACGATCTGCATGCCGCTGGGGTTCGTTTTGCCTTTGGGGGAACGCCGCCAGTTGCCGAACGGGCGGCGGCGATTGGTTTCTTCGAGCGCTGCTTCGACGGCAGTGAACCGGTCGAGTCGATCCTGTCCTATCTGAAGGGTGGCGGCGGCACCGATGTGAGCGAGGCCAATTATCCTCAGGCAGCGGTCGAGCGCATCACCTGGAAAGCACCCTTCCCACTGCTGCGCCATCACTTCGGTCTGCTAACGGTGGAGGCTACTGTGGAGGGGATTGGTCAGATAGCAGAGGTGCAGGTGTTGGACGTGGTCTCGCTGGGGATAGACCAGGATGCCCAGGCCAATTTCTTTCGCCCAGAACGACAGGACCCGCGCCAGAGAGGCGCGGGTGGGGTGCCGGTGCGCAGCCCGGACGACTATCGGGCGCTATACGAGGCCAGCCGACGCGGCAACTATCCCTTGTTGCGCACCTATTCTGGCACTGACGATTTCATCCGTCTGGCTAAGATATACGTGGAGACAATCAACATCGCCTGGTGTGCCATCCCCCTGTTCTGGTTCAACCAAATGGACGGACGTGGCCGCTGGGATTTGGAGGGTTCCATTCGTGAGCATCAAGCGTTGATGGCCTGGTACGGTGAGCGCGGCATACCGGTCGAGTTAAACGAACCGCACCATTGGGGCATGCGCGATGCGCCAGACGTAATCTTCGTCGTCTCAGCCTACCTGTCAGCCTACAATGCCCGGGCCTACGGCGTGCGCGACTACATCGCCCAGCTGATGTTTAACAGTCCACCCGGTCTGTCGGACGCAATGGACCTGGCCAAGATGCTGGCGGTGCTG
>JAUVRU010000169.1 GCA_030597485.1 Anaerolineae bacterium | reverse complement strand
AATGAAGTTGAGAACCAGGGCCGGCACCCAGACCAGCAGCCGCGAGATTGTTACCAGGGACATAAACATGCTGGCGGCTATGGCCCGGGGGATGGACCGCTCGTAAGGCTTAATCGTGGTCTCGTAGAACTGGTCCAGAGTTCGCTGGACTTCTTGTCTGAATTGGGTGACGACCTGCTGCCGCTCCTGCTCGGGCACTCGGGTCTCAATCTGCCGCTCCATCTGCTGCACAAACACCTCAATGAAAGGCCGGGGAATGGCGCACCCTTCCCCTTCGATGTGTGCCGCTGCATCGGCATACAGGCTGCCGCAGGCCACGAGGATTACGGCCATCAGCAACGTCCCCTGTCGTGCGATGACGGGCTCCACCGAGAACCGGATGCGCTGAACCAGTGCGCTGGCGACGGCCACCGCATAAAGGGACCCGGCGAGGACGTAGACCAGGACCAAAATGCCATTGACCATTGTCACCTCCCGACCCAGGAGCATGGTCAGCCCGGAGAGGGCAAAGGCGACCATCGCGGCCCAGACAGGGCGCACCAGCGCGGATACCAGGCCACCGGCCACCGCTACCCCAGCCAAAGCCAGCAGAAGCCACAACAGCAGATACATCAGGTCGCTGGAGGGGGAGAGTATCGTCTCGTAGGCCTGGCCGAACTGCGTGCAGACTATCCCACAGAAGTACCCTGCGCCCATCAACAGCGCTACCAGACAAACCATTTTCACGCCCTTGAGAATCATTCTGTCCCTCCTGCGTCACGTAGGCGAGGGAGGGCGAGCGCACTGAGCACCTGTCTCGTGTGGCTCCCCTCACGCTCCCTGCCACCACCAGTGTCTCGATCCGTGGCCGGGGCATATGAGCAAGGTGTCAATTCGGGAAGCGTGAGCTGCGAAGGTGCGGTGATTGCTGCGAGGCGAATGACGTAGAGCGATGCCTGACACCCGGTTGGATATTTGCATGAATACTACACCACGTATTCTGGGTGTGACCAACCCAGCCGCCTCGACTGCCGTGAGCGCCTGCGCTCCGCCCGGGGAAGCGGTAGTCGTGGCAGCGATTGACGGCTGTGCCTGTGTGGCTGACACGCCGGCTGCTGCGTGGTCTCCCGGAGACTGCGAGTCTCCGGGAGACTTATGGATACTGGGCGAAGGCGATCTTGACGGTGGTGCCGGCACGTTTCCAGGCCGGGGACGTCGCGCCTTCAACCTCAAGGGTACCGTCGAGCTGGTCAACCAGGATGTTCACCAATTGCAGTCCCAGGGACTCCGTCCCGTAGAAATCCAAATCCGGCGGCAGGCCGACTCCGTTATCGCTGACCACCAGACACAGCTGACCATCAAGCCGACGCAGCTCAACCCGGATTTCCCCCTGCCCGGCCGTTTCCTCCGCCGGGAATGCGTGTCTCAGCGCATTTGAGACCAGTTCGGTGATGATCAGGCCGCAAGGAATGGCGGTGTCAACGCCCAGCGCGACCTCGTCAGCTTGCACACTCGTGGTTATGTCCCCCGCCCCGACCCCGTAGGCACCGAGCAGATACTCTAACATCTCCTGGATGTATTCGCCGGCGTCAATGCGGGCCAGGTCCGAGGATTGATATAACCTCTCGTGGATGAGCGCCATAGACTTGACCCGAGCCCGGGTATCGTGGAACGCCTGGTAAGCGTCAGCGTCCTGGACGGTATCAGCTTGCAGGTCCAGCAGGCTGGAAACCACCTGCAGGTTGTTCTTGACCCGGTGGTGGATCTCCGTCAACAGTACCTCTTTCTCGCGCAGCGACGCCCGCAGCCGCTCCTCCGCCTGCTTGCGCTCAGCCAGCTCCTTTTGAACCGCCTCGTGGAGCTGCGCGTTTTCCAGCGCCTGACCGGCCGCCGCTGCCACGTTCTGAACCAGGTCAATCTCCTCGGGGGTGAATTCGCGCAGCTCGGTCGCATCGAGGCCCAGTGTGCCAATCACCTGGTCCCGGATCATCAACGGCACGATGAGCAGCGACACAGTGCCCCGCTGCCTCTCCAAATCGTGGATCACCGCCTGCCGGGGGTCTGTCTGGGCATCGCCAATCACCAGGGGAGTGCGATGTTCCAGGACGTACTGCGTTGCCTGGTTTCCAGTGACGGGAATGACCGCCCCCAGCGCGGAGGGCCGACCTGGGGCGCGATATTCGGCCACAACCGTCAACTGCTTTTTGTCGGCGTCAAGCAAGGCAAAGGCGGCTTGCGGAATGTCCAGGGCCACTGCCAGTCCCTGGCACACGGCTTCCAGCACCGTGCTGAAGTCCAGGGTGGAGGCGGTGGCGGCGATAACTTGGTTCAGCAGCTGTGTCCGACTCAGGCTCCTCTGCAGTTCTTCCTCGGCCTGCTTGCGCTCGCTGGTGTCGCGCACGATGGATAACACGAGATGCTCATCCTCATCGATGAGGCGGCTGGTCCTTACCTCCACCGGAAACAGATGGCCGTCACGATGACGGTCCAGTGTCTCAAAGAAGCCACCCCTCTCGAGCTCACTCTTGATGGTTGTGCCAACCGGTTGACGCATCTCAGGTGCTACCAGATCAGGTACGGTCATGGTGAGCAGCTGGTCGCGGGTGTAGCCCAGGAGCTGGCAGGCTGCAGGATTGGCGTTCAGGATTCTATCATCCTCGCTGTTGATGAAGATGGCATCCGGCGCCTGCTCGAACAGCCCGCGAAACCGTTCCTCACTTCGCCGCAGCGCTTCTTCGGTCCGCTTGCGTTCGGTGATGTCGCGAACGAATACCAGATTGGCCGGGCGGGATTCATATTCCACGATCCCGGCATTGATCTCCACATCGACTGTGCCACCGCCCTTGCGCAGCAAAGATGACTCGTATGTGTGAGGGGCCGGCTCACCCTTCATCCGGCGTCGATATCGCTCCAGGTATTCATCTCTGACGTCGGGCGGCAGGAAGCGCTCAAAGGGCACGTCCAGCACTTCCTCCACCGTGCAGCCTACCATGGCTGCCCCTTGAGGATTGGCGTATCTGATCAGGCTATCTTGGATCACGATAATGCCGTCACTGGCCCGCTCTACCACAGCACGATATTTGGCCTCGCTCTCCCGCAGGGCCGCTTCCGCTCGCCTTTGCTCGCTGATGTCGCGACCGATGCCCACCACGCCCACCACGTTTCCCCGCTCATTCCGCAGGGGAACCTTGGTGGTCGAAAACCACCTCACCGTCCCGGTGGGGTCGGTGACCGGCTCCTCCTGACTGATCAGGGGCTGGCCCGAGTGGATGACCTGGCGCTCGTCGGCATAGAATCGTTCCGCCAACTCCTGGGGATAGAAGTCGAAGTCCGTCTTGCCCAGCAGCTGGTCAGGCGTTTCCGCTCCCATTATCTGGGCCACCGCCATGTTGCCGGCAACGAAGCAGCTGTCGGTGTCCTTGAAGTAGGTGGGGTCGGGCAGGTTGTCTATCAGTGTGCGCAGCAGATTGCGTTCGGTTGTCAGTGCGTGCTCCGTCAGCTTGTGCTCGGTGATTTCGCGAGCATAAACAGCGACTGCTGTTGTCTCTCGCCCCGCCCCAAGAACAGGGTACACATGGTTGTCGAACGTTCTTCTTTCTCGGCTGTCCACAAAGCGAACCGGCTCTCCCGTGCTAAATACCTCATCAATTCGTGCTTTTCTGAGTTCGGCTACATCAGGTGGATACAAATCACGAATGCACTTGCCGATGACTTCATCTTCGCCCTTGCCCAGGCTGTCGGCATATGCCCTGTTTGCAGCAAGGACGATCCCTGCAGAGTCAATCAAGCCTGCGGAATCGATAGCAGCATTCAAAAGGGCTCGCGTTTTCTCCTCGCTCTCCTGCAGCGCCTCCTCCGCCCGCACCCGCTCTGTCACATCCTGGATGAAAACCAAGATGCCTTCGACAGCGCCGGTGGGACCGGGCACGGGGGCGGCGCTGATGTCCCACCAGGTAGTCTGTTCCTGTCCGTCTCGCATGATGGTTAACTCAAAACTCCGGCCAGGCTGGGCCTGACCGGAATCCCTTACCGCCCGGAACCACTCCTCTACCTGTTCTCGGCTGCCGGGCACACAGTCGAAGTACGACATGCCCAAGGCTTGTTGTGGCGTGTATGGGGTATAGGTCTCGATCAGATTCGCATAGGCACGATTACACCGAAGCAAGACAAAATCGTTGTCCAGAAAGGCTATCCCGGCCGGCACGTTCTCAATAAGGGAATCGCCCAGGAGTCTCTCTCTCCCTAGCGCCTGCTCCATCTGCTTGCGTTCGGCGACATCTTCTGTTTGTATGTGCCCAGCTTCTGCTTCCTCCAGTTCAGCGTTCCGCTGGCGCAATGCTGACAACTCGTGGAGCAACTGTTCACGGGTCTTTCGCTCGTCCTTCATGCCGGCATCCTCTCCATCTTGAGCGGGCTCAGGCTGTTGTGAGTCTGTCGTGCCCCTGGTGTCCCTCTCGTCTCAACGGGAATCACCAACAAGAGCCTATCATATTCCGGTGTCTATGTCAACCGATTTCGGTCGGCGGGGGGACGGGAAGGGGGAGTATCAGATTCTATCTGCGAGAACCAGCGAAAACCTGCGCCCTATTGAAACCCATCAGACAGCCAGGTTGTGGAAGTGGCAAGCCCGACTCACCGGGTCGGGGTAGCTGGCGACGGTGCAGCCACTGTCCCCATGCTCGCAGATCGCCGGTTCGTTGGCTGGATCGCGGGCTCGGTGGCGCCCTCACTGGCACGCTCGCAGCCAGCCTCAGAAGGACTGGCGGGTGGCCCTGCGGCTGACCCCGGCAGGGGACCGGGTGGTAATCATCACGGAGGACATCGTCCCCGCCGCGGGGGTGGACTACCCTACCAGCCGGCGGCGGCCGGGTGAGGTGGTGCGGGCTCATTTCGATCTGTTCGTGCCCAACGACATCGCGCCCGGCTAATACGCGGTGAGCGTGAACCTGGTGGATGAGAGCGGGGCGCCCGGCGAGGGGACGGTCATCCTGGCCCCGGTCGAGGTGACCGGAGCGGGATGACCGGCGAACTGCGTCTGGTGACGGGTTGGATCAGGATGATGATCTGTCTCGTGACAGCAGCCACATCAAGACCAACCCAACGATGAGCAGCGGCCATACCCACACCAAATCGGCTTGCATAGGCGGCGGCGTCGGTTCGTCGGTGGGATCGAAGCGGAAGAAGTAGGTGCGCCCTTTCTTTTCGGCCAGGTCGGCCAGGTCTTCCCGGATGTCCAGAGACGCCAGGTACCATTTCGTCAGCGGCGGGTCGCGGCGCAGGAAGTACCGAATGACTTCCTCCAGTTCCTGGTCGTCGGTGACACGCACCGCCCTGGCGCCGGTGACGCCATCAGACGTCTGGATGGTGACGCGGGGGTCGGCTAACAGGTTTAGGCACCACTGGGCTTTGCGCCCAAAGGCAGCCACCACGTAGTTGCGGCCGTTCAGGGTGTAATACTCCGCCAGGGTCCGGCGCGTGAGGCCGCTTTTCCGCCCGGTATGCGTGATCAGGATCACAATACGCCCTATGAGCGGTCCCAGCCCTAGCCGCCACAGCTGAATCGGCGCTTTGAACATCCATTTGCGCCAGCCGCCGCCGGGGTAGGACATCAACCCGTGCTCTTTTTGCACAAAGACGTCATTCATAGTGCCCCCACCCTCACTTCAGACAGCATTTGGCTCGCCGAACCGAGTTCTTGAGTAACTGCGCCCCGCGGGTCGGCATCCCCGGCTTCCATCGGCAGATGCTTTGCTGTGCCAAGAACCGGGCCGGGCAAGATGCGGTCTCCAACTCTTGCGAAGGTTCGCAACCTTCGCAAGGGTTCAGTT
>JAUVRU010000109.1 GCA_030597485.1 Anaerolineae bacterium | reverse complement strand
GGTTTGTGGCTCGGCCGGATGGACACCATAAGTAACGTCGATGGGCGAAGCTGGCCCATCAATCTCGATGGAAAGGTCAGCGGGACGGTAACCAGATTCGAGGACACGCTGCTGCACAGCCTGTGACGTGAGGTATTTGCGGAAGGCAAGGTATGTCTGGCGCTGAACCGTCGTCAGGGCGGAGGATTCTACCAATGCCAGTGGGTGGTCTTCCCACAATGTTCCCTCAGCCGGGTAGATGGCAACCAGCTGACCGGGCCTGTCGGGTTGCTGGTTGAAATGGATGACCCGCTGTTCCTGCACGATGAATGCGTCCAGGAAACTCTCTCCTTCAGCCAGCGCCCGCTGGATGACGGCCCATTCTCCCTCTCCGTAAAAGCGGACCGTCTTTTGAATGGCGCTGACGTAGTCGGTCACTGCCTTACTTTGAGCCAGGTCCTCGGTGAGTCCCCGGGTGATGCCGGCCCCAGCATAAAATTGGGCCAGCGTCGCCAACAGGCCGCTGGCCGAGGCGGTGGAAGGGTGGCTCCATTTGAAGGTGGGGTCACTCTGCGCCCGGTCCAGCAACTCCTTCCAGCCAATGGGCTGATCGGGCCAACCCAGAGCAGTAGCTGTTTCCTCCCACATGGCGATGACCACCGGGCTGACTGCCCACCGGGTCACGCTGGATGTCAGCAGCTTAGGGGTGCCGACAGTGCCTTCACTGACCACGCGCTCGGCATAAGCTCGGTCAAGCACGTCCAGCCAGATCGATGAATCAGGTACAATAGCGTGAACCTCGCCTGCTAGGGCGGCCTCCACCATCGCCTCGGGATCCATCCGTACAGCATGAATGTGCATTGGATCGCCGTCGGTCGTGGTCAAAACCTGCTCGTTGAACTCCGACACCAGTTCCTCAAAAACCACCTGTTTCTCAGGGGAATAGGCCAGGCGCAGGTCGGTTGTGGTGAGAGGCTCCGTCACTGTGGAGTCTGTGTCGGGCGTAACGGCAGAAAAAATGGCCCAACATGCGCAACAACCGGCAAAGAACAGGCCGGTGCCGATGAGCACGAATAACAGGGTTTGCCTGGGGTTGGCGTCCTTCCGTTTAGGCGTCAAATGGATTGATTGCCTCCTGGAAACGGTTGGTTTCGCTTCAAGCCATTCTGCGGCCCGGCTGCCATTCATCACGGGCAGGGCGACAGCGACTATTGGTCGATGTTGAGGTCGAACCACCTGAGCAAAGCCAGTAAAACGTCCCGATCTGGATTGCGCATCGCGGTAGCCCTTTCCACGATGGGCGTGACGCCGTTGTCCTGCCACTCCACGAAGGGGCTGCCTGGTTGGTCCACTGTGATCTGGCCACTGACCGGGCGCAACCCGTAACTTATCGCCTGTTCCTGAACCTCCGTTGAGAGCAAATACTTCTGGAACTCCAGAGCGGCGTTCTTCTCTATGGCTGTTGTCTCGGGCCCAATCCAGATAGTGAACGGGAAATCAAACCAGGTTACGTAGGTAGGATAGGTCACGCGCAGCGGTTCCCAACGGTTCATGCTGCCCGCCATGTTGATGAGCAAAGCACTTTCCAGCCGTTGACCGCCATCGCCGGCCGAGTACCCGAACAGGGCCAGATTCTCGCCAGGGTAGGCGCCCAGGCTGGAATAATCGCTGACGGACCCCATCAACTCGTTGAGCCACTTCTGGAAGTCGGGCGCGGTCACGTCCTCGACGCTGATGTCGGGCTTATCGTAGTATTCCCCGGCGGCGCTGATCATGGCCGCCAGTCCCCCGATGTTCTTGCGGGGATGGGGTACGATGAGTTTGAAATAGCCCCATTCGCCGCTGCCGCCGATTTCACGCCACCCGCCGGGGGCAATAGCGGCATCGTGGCTAGTGCGCCAGTCGATCTCGCCGTAGGCTTCGTCAAGCACCGTGGCTCGGCTTTGGTATATGCCCCATGCAAACAGGGAAATGGCAATGGGACGAGCCCGATATTCACCATCGGTGAGGAACACATCTCGTCCCAGCTTAGTCTTATAGGTGGCGTTGACCAGTTCAACCAGATAGCGGCTGTCAGGGATCCAGGCCGTGGGCAATGGATCCATCTCCTCCCGCTCATAGCGTCCCATCGCTGCCAGACCATCCATACCGATGACAGACACCTGAATCGGGTGCCCGTCCAGGGTATGATTCTCGGCGTTGCACTGCTTCGCCGCCTCGCCGACCCATGGCTCCACCGATAATGCTGTCACGATACTGACCGGCACCGGATCGGTGCTGTCTGGAGTTGCGGCCGGCCCCGTTGTCTGGCGGGGACTGCTTAGCAGGAATACCGCCACACCCGCCAGGATAGCCATCAGGGCTACGCCGATAATCACCACAAAGATAGTGCGAGTTCGACTCATAGTTTTATGTGGAGTTTGTTGGCCACTCCCAAAGCCGTTTCTATGCCTATTCTGCCAGCCCCAGGCGGCGCTTGCGTTCGCCCAGCTGGTCTATCAGGCGTTCTTTGCCCAGCACTTCGTCGATCTGGGTTTCCAGGCGGGTGGAGCTGATCTCCATTTCGGCATCCGCCCGGTCCAACCGTGCTCGGATTTGCTCGCCCACACGGGCAATGTCCGAGTCGCCAAGACCTTGCACGTCGTCCAAGGACCGGATAGCTTTGGCGGCAATTTCCTTGGTTTTGGCCAGTTCCAGCAGCGCCACCAGATGCTCGCGCTCCTGCTTGATGGTGGTCAACTTGGCTTCCAGCTTGAGGCGGGCACTGCTCAACTTGTCCGCTTCCACCTGCTGCCGCTCCCACTGCTCCTTGTATTCCTGTGCCAGTTCGAGCTTGGAGTTGTATTGCGACTGGGCGGCAACGGCCAGGTCTTCTTTGCCTACCCTGAGCAGTCGATCAATGTCGGCATCCAGCTGTTCGGCCTCTCCTTGGAACATTTCATATTTGCGGTGCAATGTCTTGACTTGACCCCGCACTGTGACCAATGCGTCTTGGAGATCATCCAGGTTATCATCGGCCTGCCGGATGTACTGGTCAAAGACTGCGACTGAGTTGGCTTTGAGGGCGCTATCCACCAGGGCATGCAGGTTTGCCGAGATAAGGGTTTGCACGTTGTTGAGCAGCGAAGCCATAGGACCAATCCTCCTTCTGATCAAGAAAGGGTATTTGCAAGAGGTGAGACCATATTACCACAACCTGTCAAAAAAGTCCAGCCAGGCAATTGACAGCGCTGTTGCTCTGTGCTATACTTGTCGCGTTATGCTGCCCAAGCATAACGCCAAGACACTCCGCAGATGGACTGGGCTAAACTAACGTCTATCCCCTGTTCAAGGGGTACTCCTGCTGGAGCCCATAGTGCGTTTCTGCAGCGATTTGCCCCGGCAGTATACACACATCACCAGGAGGTACATCATGAACGCACAATGCTTGAACACTGCAAACCGATCAATCTGTCATAGACAGCGTTTGGCCTGCCACAGACTGGTCGCCCTGGTTGTCCTGTTGTCGTTACTGCTGCTGACATGGACGGCGGGACCTGTTGGCGCTGCCTCGCCGCCACAGGAGGGAGGCAAGGTGTATACCGTTCAGGCAGCCGATTCGCTGAGCAAATTGGCCGACAAGTATTATGGCAGCGCCTCAAACTGGCCGGTAATATGGTTAGCCACCAACGAGAAATCTGGGGAGGATGATAGTTTTGAGCCCTTCGAGGACCCCGATAGGCTCAGGATTGGGCAGAACCTGTGGATTCCAGATTCAGAGGCAGCCAACGAGTGGATGGCCAGGTACACGTCGCAGGGCGTGGCCGCCTCTGCGCCGGTTGAGCTGGAGGGCAAGGTAATTATCTTCCACGCCGGCAGCCTGGCTGTGCCCATTAAGAATCTCACGAAGGTTTTCCAGGACAAGAACCCGAACGTGACCTTTGAGACCGAAGCCTCTGGCAGCAACAGCGCCGCCCGGAAGATCAGCGAGCTGGGGCGCGAGGCCGACTTGATGATGTCGGCCGACTATACGGTCATAAACAAGCTGCTGATCCCCGACTTTGCCGATTGGAACATCAAGTTTGCCCGTAACACGATGGTCGTTGCCTACACCGATCAGTCCCTGTATGCCGAGGAGATCAACGCCGACAACTGGTATCAGGTTCTTACCCAGGATGGGGTGATTTATGGCCATTCAGAACCCAATGCTGACCCCTGTGGCTATCGTACGCTCCTGGTGTGGGAGCTGGCGGAGAAACACTACGGTGTGGACGGGCTGTACGCCACGCTGGACGAGCACTGCCCGCCAGAGAACGTGCGCCCCAAGTCGGTGGAGTTGATCGCCCTGCTGGAGTCGGGCGACATGGACTTCGCGTTCGAGTATCGCTCGGTGGCTGTGCAGCATGGTTTGGAGTTCGTGGAACTGCCGGGCGAAATCAACCTGAGCATGATCGAGCACGCAGATTTCTATAGCCAGGCGACGACAGACGTTGCCGGCAAGGAGCCGGGCACGACTATGACGATGGTGGGCAAGCCAATCGTCTATGGTGTGACCATGCCCCAGAATGCGCCCAGCCCGGAACTAGCCCTTGAGTTTGTTAAGTTTCTCCTGGGCCCTGAGGGACAGGCGGTCGTGGAGGGTCAGGGTCAGCCACCCATCGTCCCGCCGGTGGCTGACGACCTGGCCAGTGTGCCAGACGCCTTACGTGGCCTGGTCGCTGCGCCCTAGTTTGAGGGGAAGTGCAAGAATCGTTCTTCGTAAACCCAGGCCGGGGGAAAACCGGTGGAATGAGCGAACGTATGAAAGCGTTCTTTGGCGACAGAATGCGCGTTCTGTTTGTGATACTGGGATCGCTGCTCATTATCTTTGTTGTCTGGCCGTTGTTGCGCACTGTTATGGCCACCAGCCCGGCCGTTCTCTGGCAGACGATTCTGGACGAGGAAGTGCGCCAGTCAATAATTCTGACCTTCTATGCCTCCATGATCGCGACCGGCCTGGCCTTCGTCTGCGGCGTACCCCTGGCCTACGTGCTGGCCCGCACGGACTTCGCGGGCAAGCAGCTGATCCAGGGGATCATTGATGTGCCCATTGTTGTTCCCCATTCAGCGGCCGGCATTGCACTGTTGATGGTTTTCGGGAGACGGTCGCTGTTGGGTCAGGCTTTTGGGTTGGTCGGCATCAGGTTCGTGTCCGCCGTGCCGGGGATAGTAATAGCCATGCTCTTCGTTAGCCTTTCGTTCCTTGTCAACTCGGCACGAGATGGGTTCGAGGCGGTTGACCCTCGATTGGAGCGGGTGGCGCGCACGTTGGGGGCATCACCATGGCGAGCGTTCTGGGGAGTCGCCTTCCCGTTGGCCTGGCGCAGCATCCTGTCAGGAATGATCCTGATGTGGGCCCGGGGGCTGAGCGAGTTCGGGGCTGTCATCATCCTGGCCTACCATCCGATGGTTGCCCCCGTACTCCTCTATGAACGCTTTGAGTCCTTCGGCCTGAACTACGCCCGACCGGTAGCGACCTTGGTAATCCTGATCTGTCTGGTCACATTCGTGGTGCTGCGAGTGACTGCCAGCCCCAGGAGGAGGGCGTGATGGAGAATCAGTGCAGCCTCAGCCAGGTGACTTGTGGGTTGCGGGTGAGCGACTTGTGGGTTGATCTGGGCGCATTCTATCTGCGCGAGATCGACCTTGATGTCGCGGCCGGCGGCTACTTTGTCATCCTAGGGCCAACCGGTGCCGGAAAGACGGTCCTTCTCGAGGCCATAGCCGGCCTGCAGCCAGTTATCAAGGGCCAGATTGTGGTGGACAGCGACGATGTGACCGAGGAGCGCCCCGAGCGTCGTGGCGTCGGGTTCGTCTATCAAGACTACGTGCTGTTCCCGCATCTGAATGTGGGACAGAACATCGCTTTTGGCCTCAAACTGAGGCAGGTGGACAGACAATCTGCCCAGGAGCGGGTAACGTCTATTAGTCGCCTGTTGGGCATTGCTCACTTGCTCCACCGCAGCCCGGAAACGCTGAGCGGTGGTGAGCAGCAGCGGGTGGCCCTGGCCAGGGCACTGGTGGTGGCCCCCCGGCTGTTGCTTCTCGATGAGCCGCTGAGCGCCCTGGACCCGGAGACGAGAGACGGTTTGCAACGTGAGCTGATGCGTGTGCATCAGGAGCTGGGCACCACGACGCTACATGTCACGCACGACTTTGAGGAAGCAGTGGCGTTAGCAGATCGCATTGCGGTCATGAATCAGGGTCGGGTCGTGCAGGTGGCCTCTCCAGAAGACATCTTCAGGAGGCCAGCCTCCGAGTTTGTAGCCCGATTTGTGGGGGCGAGGAACATCTTCCGGGGCGAGGTCCATATGGAACCGGACGGCTTCACCACGCTGTCCGTCGACGGGATGAGCATATCTGTGGTGACCGAGGTCGAAGGCCCTGCTCACGGATCGATCAGGCCGGAGGAGATCGTGAGCTCCCGAGAACTCCTACACTCCAGCGCGCGGAACTGCTTGCGTGGGCACATTGTGGAACTGAAGGATAGGGGAACACTCGTCTACGTTACCGTGCGGGTCCCGCCGGACTTCGTTTGTGTCGCTACTCGAAGGTCTCTGGAGGAAATGGAGCTGAGAGAAGGAATGGAGGTCTACATTGCCTTCAAAGCGTCGGCTGTGCACGTTTTTTGATTTGATAGACGAGATGGAGACGCTGCGACCGGCCCTTGATGCTGGCCCATTTCGGGGCGCAGCCAATTCAGGAAGCCAGAAATGCTGTCACCAGCTGGGGTGCGGCCTCAGGCGGATCGGTGCTTACGTCCAGCCAATGGATGGTAGGGTCATTCAGGCGAAACCAGTTGTACTGCTGGCGTATGAAACGACGCGTCTCCTTCTTGATCAGGCTGACCGCCTGGTCCAGGGTGATGTGCCCGGCCAGGTGCTGTCCGATTTGCCGATAGCCTAACCCCGACATTGCTGGCAGATCGAGGCCAT
>JAUVRU010000234.1 GCA_030597485.1 Anaerolineae bacterium | reverse complement strand
TCCCTCGTAGAACACGTAAAACTCGTCGGTCTCCTCGACCCAGATCATAAAGCCATGTTCGAAGTACTGGCCGGCGGCGTAGGAAACCATCGCCTCCTCTTCCGGACACCCCTCCGGTGGGTCTTCAAGAAACCACGGGCGCAGGTTCTGGCATTGCAGAAGCACGTACTCCACGTTCCAGATAGACTGGTCGCCCTCCCACGCCCGGAGCCCGAAACCGTTGTAGGTCATGTCCTCTTCCTTGGTCACCCAGGTCAGGCTGCCCACCAAGGGCACCTCCTGGCAGGCAAACTCGACGGGCCTGCCGGCGATGGGGCAGACTTCGGCCCGCTCCCCTGTCGCCTCCCAGGACATGATAAGGCTATCGCCAATGTTCTGCGTCGTCGTCGGCGCCACGATGAAGGACAGCACCTGGGGGCCTCCAGGGCCTGTGGGCGGGGGGCTGGGTTGCGGGGGTTTGGCTGTGCGGGTCGGTGTGCTGGTGGGCGACGGGCTGGCCGTCGGCCCCGCACCGTCCCGGCACCTCGGGGAAAGCGGGATCTTCGACGGCCGGGGGGTGGCCTCAGCCTCCGGGGTGTTCGTCGGCGAGGGTGTGGCACTGGGCGTGGCCATAGGGGTATCGGTCGGCACGACGAGGGGCTCTGGGGTCCAGGTCGGAGTCGGCGTGGGGGTGAAGGTCGATGTGGCCGTGGCCTCTCCGGCCTCCGCCGTCCCCGACGCCACCTCGGTAGCGCGCTCAGGCCCACAGCTCGCCAGGCCCAGGGCCAGCGCAACGACGACCGACGGGAGCCACAGTGTATTCCTTCTCATGACCAGGCCTCCTTTCAACCCCCGCGTACCAGACACGGGCGTCCCTTGAGACGCAGGGCCTATGCCCATCCCCAAACCAGCCGACCAGCATGGACCGGGGGGGGAAGCAGGGCATCCTCATAGGTTAGCATCCTCTGGATGGGCTAGCATCCTCTGGATGGGCTAGCATCCTCTGGAGATGCCGCTCCAAGGCGATGTCACTCCGTCCTACAACGTCAGACATACTCGCCTCTGATCGGCGATTTCGTGTCGCTCTTGTCTCCATCCCGAACTGCCTGTACCACAGGGGTTGGCTCCCGCCATGAATTGCGGGACCAGACCATATGGGACATAGTACACTGCGTGTGAAGGTGCGTCAAACCCGTTTACGTGGTCAAAGGCTGTTTGGCTGTGTCAAACGGTCCGTGATCTGGCGCCTCGCGACCATTACCGGGATGGGGGCCGGACACTGGACCGAGGTACGCTACGAGATGGGTGACGATGTTCCCTTTGCCGGTAAGATCTCCAATGCCACCACGCCCAGTGCCTCCTTCTCCGGCGGGTAGAGAGCGCGGCAGGCTCTGACCAAGTCATCGGGATGGGACAGATCGGGGGCAATGCTGGCTGGATCCTCGGCAGCGGCCAGCGCTTCGAAGGTGGGGTAGCGGCGCACAGCAGTGATGGTGTAGGAGTATCTCTCGTTCAGCAACAGGGTGTCGCCCGGTTCCAGACGGGCAATATTCGGGTAGGCAACACGGACTTCTACGGTCTTGCGTCCACCAAGAATCCGTTTCAGATACTCGTCTCGGACCCATAAGACCTTGGTGCGGGGCATTCGCCTTCCCCTCCGCTCGAGCACTGATGGCCTGACAATGCAGTGGGATGAACCGATACCTGGACACGAGATATCGCCCGAGGTATTGTACACCATGTTTCGGGAGTAAGCAGATAGGAAGGCTGCAACAGAAGGACGGAGGTGTCCCATGGTTTTCGAACCTCGAGCGGTCTTGCGCAGCTGTCACTTCAAACAGCCGCTGAGGCCTTTCCTGGCCTACAGACCAGAGCTCGACCTGGCCAAGAGCCCAAGGAGACCAGGGCGATGCCATCCAGTTCCCGTGACGGACCGCAAACCGACAGCGCCTTTCCGACCGGTATGTGGTATAATGGGATTGGGGTGGAGTAGCTGTCTCTTTGTGCATCTTTCTTCTCTTTGCAGCTGCTGGGGACCGGGCCGGCGGTTTCCTCGACTCCGGGTTCTCTGTCCCTGACCGACTCACCCCTGTGGACGTTGGCCAAACGGGCCAGTTGCGATTGTGACTGGACAGAAAGGAGGACACCATGGTATCCCAAATCCTGGTCCCCTTGGATGGTTCTCGGCTGGCTGAGCAGGCACTTCCCTGCGCTGTGATGTTGGGGCAGGGCCTGTCCGCCGGGCTGGTGCTTCTGCGGGCGGTTTCGATGGAGACGGATGCCGACGAAGCACTGAAAGAGATCGGCCTGGAAATCGAGAGGCTTATGGACCAGGCGGAGGCAGAGGCCGAAGGTTATCTGGAGAATGTGGCGGCACAGATTCGAGAGCCGGGTTTGGGCGTCAGTCAGGTGGTGCGTCGGGGCCCGGCAGCGGAAACGATCGTGGACTACGCCAGCCAGACGGACATCCAACAGATCGTCATGGCCACCCATGGCTATTCGGGCATCTCCCGCTGGCGGTACGGCAGCGTTGCCGAGCGGGTGCTGCAGTCAGCCAACGTGCCGGTTCTTCTCATACGGGCGAAAGAGGGTGAGGAGGGTGACAGGCAAGAGACCAAACGGTGCCAGCGCATCTTGGTGCCCTTGGACGGCTCTGAGATGGCGGAGCAGGTCTTGCTTGCGACTGCGGACGTGGCCCGGGCTATCGGTGCTGAGATGGTGCTCCTGCGGGTGGTGACGCTCCAGGTTTATGGATCATCCGAGGCCATGTGGTATCCAGGCCCGGATGGCTGGGTTGAGGCCATCACCCAGGCGGCCGTGACCTATCTGAATGAGGTGGCTGACTCGCTGCGAGAGCGGGGAGTGGGCGTGACGATAGCCACGGAAACGGGGCCGGTGGCGGAGACGATCATCCGGTTCGCTGAAGCCAACGTGATAGACCTAGTCGCTATGTGCACTCACGGTCGCACTGGCCTGGTGCGTTGGGCGCTGGGCAGCGTGGCCGACCGGGTGCTGCGTGGCGGCAGCACGCCAGTGTTGCTGGTGCGAGCCAGGCCGTCCCACGCTACAGCAGACTCCAGTCGAATATGAGACCCATTGACGACGAGCGGTCGTGCGCCAGCCGGGCATACACGTCGGGCGCGTCGGCCGGCGAATTGCGGTGCGTGATCAGGTCTGACACCTTCATCCGGCCCTGCGCCCGGTAATCAGAGAAGAGCGCGACCTCCTCACTTCGGATCCAGGGGTTGAACATCGATGCTTCCGATGGGGTCATATGCGCGTGGATGCCGAGGATGGCAATCGAATCGCTCACCACTGCGGGGCGCAGGCACGCGGGAGTAATAACAGCCGTAGACATTTCCAGGCTTCGGGCTACCGTCAGCGGCGGCCTTTCGCCAGGAGGATGTCGGCGCTGGCGGCACGGAAACGGTGCTGTGCCAACGATTGGTACTCGGCTGAGTCATACCACCGCCTGGCTTCGTCTTCGTCCGGGAACCGGATCACAACCACCCGGGTGTAGGACCACTCACCCTCAAGCACGGCAGGGCTGTCGTCAACGGCGATGACCTCACCCTTGTACCTGGCGAACACCTCATCAAATCCCCCCAGGTATTTCCCATATTCGTCAGGATCGTGGATCTTGATTTGTGCGATGAAGTAGCTGCTCATGTCGATTGCCTCGCTGTCTGGCTATGGTAGAACCATACCGCTTGCCGCTTCCTTGCCTTTTGGCGATGAGCCGGCACTTGGACTCAGGGAAATGGGAGGTCTTTGGAGAGATCCCGCGCTCGAGTCATGAGATGACCTATCCCTGGCGCCGGGCACAATCGTATTATACCACAGTCCGAGAAACCACCGGATAGGCCGGTCATCTTGGGCACCTGCCCCAACAACCCCGTCTGGACGTATCCGTGTCACTCAATTGCACCAGCATTGGGTCTTGACTCTCCCCCCACTGGAGGGTGTACAATGGTGGCATAGAAGGCCTTCAGTTCAGCATGTGCCCGGGGAGGAACCATGTTCAAGATTGGCGAATTCTCAAAACTCAGCCAGGTGACGGTGAAGACGCTGCGCTACTACGACCAGATCGGTCTGCTGCAGCCGGCAGAGGTAGACCGCTTCACCGGCTACCGCCAGTACTCGGCCAGCCAGTTGCCCCGACTCAACCGCATCCTGGCGCTGAAAGACCTGGGGCTCTCACTGGACCAGATCGGCCAGCTGCTGGAAGATGACCTGTCACCGGACCAGATCCGGGGCATCCTGCGGCTCAAGCAGGTGGAGATACAGGCACAGGTGGCGGAGGAGCAGGCACGACTGGCCCGGGTGGAACGGCGGCTGAGACAAATCGAAAAGGAGAAGACCATGTCTACTCAAGAAGTTGTGATCAAGAAGGTCCCGGCCCAGGAGGTGACCTCAGTGCGGGCCGTCATCCCGACTTACGGCGATATTGGCCAGCTATTCGGCGAAATCTTCGCCCATCTGGGCCAGCATGGGGCCACCCCCGCCGGGCCAGCTATTGGCCTCTACTACGACGATGAATACCGCGAACGGGATGTGGACGTGGAGGCGGCAATGCCGATCTCGAGCCCGGTGCCTGACGGCGACAGGGCTAAGAGACGGGAGCTGCCGGCCGTGGATACGATGGCCTGCATCATTCACGAGGGCAGTTTCGACACCATTGGCGAGACCTACACCCAGCTGATGGGCTGGATTGCGGCCACCGGCTACCACATAGCCGGGCCCAACCGGGAGGTCTACATCGAGTGGGCGCAGCCCGGGGAAGACCCGTCCGGCACCATCACCGAGATCCCGTTTCCCGTCGCGCAGGCGTCGTCGCC
>JAUVRU010000055.1 GCA_030597485.1 Anaerolineae bacterium | reverse complement strand
TTGGCGCCGAAATTGGCGCTATCGGGATCTTGACCTCTTACCTGATGGATCTGAGAGGCTTCACTCAGGTAACCTCAAAGGTTGGGCTCATCACCTTCCTTTCAGGCGTCCTCACCGGCAGGCTTCTGGTGGGCATTCTGGTGGAGAACCAACAGATACCCCTGTATGTTCTCGGGCTTATGGGACTGGCCGTCCTGTCCTTTACCGCCCTCTTCATATCTGATCTCAAGGATTTCATCTATGCACCTATCTACGTGGCCGGTTTTTCCCTGTCTGCCCTATTGCCCCTTTTGTTGACCATGGCCGGCTTGATGTACAGACAGATCGCCGGCACTGTCTTGGGTCTGATCAAGATAGCCCTCCCAGTAGGCGGGATACTGACCCCTTTTCTCATATTCGCCATTTCGCGATACGCCTCCTTTCAGACCGCGCTTCTGGTGTTCCCGCTGTCGTTCCTGATCGCTTTCATCCTTTTCTTCACCATCAGAAACCGTTTGACTCTCTGACGCCGGGCACTCTCTGGATCCCAAACTGAGTTTGGGATCCAGGCCCCGTCCACCGGGCTAGCGCCTCTAGTCGGGTGGCTCCCCCAGCTCTACCCGGTACTTACGCACGTTGTCAACCAGGTCACTCACAAACGTATCCACGTATGCAGTCGTCATCAGCTGGCCATCGTCAGTTGAAACCACCGCGACGTTGTAGCCGCGATGCTGGGGAGAGACCTGACGCCCGTCCAGCCATATCTCCCCCAGATTCCCATCATCGAAACCGGCCGAGCGCAGGGCAATCTCCAGGGGAGCACGCACGCCGGTGGTACCTATCTCATCACCGGCTTGCACCACGAGCGACTGCAGTCCGCGGCCGGCTGCCTCCCGGGCGGCGCCGGAGGAGGCCCCTTTGACGCCTATCAGCGCGTGGCCGCAGCGAAAGCAACCCTTCACGCTGGCCTGCCCTCCCACCAGCTGCCAGGCTGCCGCCGCTTCGTCGCTCAAACTTAACGATGCTTCGTCCTTGACTGCCGCAGCCACAATCGTTCCTTCCGGCACCCGCTCCAGGAATCCGGCCAGCGTCACATCAGAGGAATCCACAGGCTGTACCCGGTATCGCTGGGCCACCTCCGGCATCCACACCGCCAGGTACACCGCCCGCCGGCCAACCCAATTGTCTATCTCCGCTGGCTGGATGAACTCCAGATCTGGCTTGATCCCCTCTGCCAGCATCATGTACAGGAGAGCCTGTTTCTGACTGTAGAAGTAGGGCTGGGGCAGTACCAGAAGCGCATCTGGCTCTATGTCGTGCAAGAACGACTTGGCCCAGCGACGGGCTGACCAGTTGTGGCTTTGGTCAGCCGCGAACCAGTTGTTGATCAAAGGCAAAACGACGAGCGCCATGCACACTGCGCCAAACAGCAGCCCTGGGACGAAGCGTCTCCACCGGGCCAGTGGCCGAAGGCGTTGCCCCAACCAGCCCAGACCGCTGGCTACCAGCAAGGCCCAAATCAGAAAGGAGGGGATGAAGTAGACCTCCGGGTCAATGATATCATATCCCAACGGAAACACGGTCTCCCCCAGAAAGGCCAGTCCGAGCCCCACTGCCAGAGCCCGATCCCGCCCCCACAGGACGATCAGTCCCAACAAGCCCAACCCGACACCCCACCAGCCAAACTGGTGCATCAGCAGGTCCGCGAAGAACTGTACCCGGGATAGGAGTGCAGCCGGACCAGAGTGAAAGGTGGCAAAGAAAGCACCCCGAAACTGACCGCCGGTGACGTAGTCCCCGAACGCCTCCAGCAGCGATCGGCCAGCCAGCGGAGGGAACTCGCTGTAAACGGCTCCTTGGGCAGCCCTCAGCAAGATATAACTGTAGGGAAGCAGCCCTAGCCCTATCCCCAACAAGCCCACCAACCAGCTGCCCGGCCGGGCCAAGGCTCGTGGTTCGTGCCACACTACCCAAAACACAAACGCAGGGAGCAACAGCACCATGCTCAGATGATGACTGAAACTGAGGCCATACACCAGCACAAATGCGTACAATGTGCCCAGAGGCGCGCTCCCTGGTGAAGAACCTCTCTGGGAGCGCCAGCGCAGTATCAGATAGAAGCACAATGTCACCCACAATGCGTTGAGGGCATAAACCTCAGCTATCACAGCCTGAGACCAGAAGATGGGGCTGAAGGCCACCATTAGCGCAGCGGCGGTGGCGGCCCATCTGTCCCGACTTACCCTGTTCGCCACCAACACCAAGACACCTACCGCGGCCGCGCCACAGAAGGCCGACAGGAGATTCACCCGGTAAGCGATGTCACCCCAGGGAAGCAAGGAAGAGAGGCGAGTGAGCAGAATATACAGCGGATAGCCAGTGGGATGAGGAATGCCCCACACCTGGGCAATATACTGAAACTTGGCGCTATCGCCCCACGCGCTGACGGTCGGCAGCAAGGTGTGCCAGTAGACAACCAGTGCTGCCATAGCGGCGCCAAGCGGGAGGATGGCTCGGTGGTGGTCCGCTATTCTTGAGAACAATGCCCGTCATCCGGTGACTGTGTAAAGCGCACCCCAGGCCAGCAGCTGCAGGACCAGGCCGCCGCCCCACACCAGATAGGCGGCCACACGCTCGTGGCGGTAGATCGCAAAACCCAGGACCAGATCCAGCATCAGCATCAGCAAGGCGATCAGGGGCAACTTCAGAATCTCGCTTCGCTGGCCAATGCGATCAGTCTGGCCCATCAAGTCGACATGGAAGGACAAAGCTTCCGGCAATCGGTTGTAGATGAAGGCCAGGTAGCCATGCAGAACCAGAGCTGCCACCAGAGCGCCTCCCATAAGCCCCCAGGTCAGGTGGTCGTTCCAGATGGGAAGCCCCAGCAACCAGGTTCGCTGCTCTTCCTCACGCCAGCGTTGGGTTGGCCCCAATGGGCGGCGCACCCGCCAGGCATCAATGAAATCTCCCGGTCGTTGGGGCGACACCACGTAGGCATCATCAGGGGTGAGGATGACTGTGCTACAGGCCACAGAGATGTTGGATCGCGGCCAGCCGACGCGGCCCTCGGCCGGGCGGGGGCCCCCCGCCCATCCCCCACGCCAGGCCCGGCCCTGGAATACTGCGGTAAGGCCCAGCTCGTCATCCACCTGGCTGGCCGGCACGATGGCCTGGATCCGATCCATCGCCAGCACCAGTCGGGATGCACCCCACGTGATTATCACGCCATTACGATCCAGGCGATAGCGCAGACTCAACGTGGCCACCGACCAGTAGACCACCATACACAGTACCGCCAGGTCGAGCAGGAGAGCCACCGCAAACCCGAAGGCCAGCAGCGAGAAGGTCCCGTGAATCAGCTGCCTGACAAGGACGATGCCCACAACTGCCAGCACCCCGACGGCAACCAATCCGATCAGCCCGTTACGAAATGAAGATGTCCTGAACTCCAATCCTGACCTCGCTTATGGCCGATACAGTGACTTTATTGAGGAGTGCCAAATCGCCACCCGTACGATGAGTTGCCTTCAACCTGAATCATCCGATCTGATCGGATTGGGGTGGCAGGTTGAAGCCCTGCCATCAGCCGCTGAGCGCCCGTCTAGCGCGCTTCGTGCGTCACCCGTAGCCGCATGTGCTCAACGGATTTGACCCGAACCTCCTCACCGGCGGGGATGGGACCATCCTCGGCTTCAGCCTGCCACAGCTCCCCCCTGAGGAAGACGGTGCCGCGAGGCGACAGCTCGGTACGCACCTCAGCCAGATTTCCCACCAATCCCTCAGAACCAGTAGTAGCCTGCCGACGCATGCTGGCGACTGCTTTGGCAACGATGAATGCGAAGAAGGCCGCCGTCACCACGGCCACGCTGATGATCAGGCTGCGCGATACAGCGTAGAAGGGCGAGTTGAACAATATCAGGGACCCCAGCACAAAAGACACAATACCACCTACTATCAATATGCCGTGAGTGGGCGCTTTGATCTCCACAATGAACAGAATGAAGGCGAGGGCGACCAGAAGCAACCCGGAGTAATTCACATCCAGCACTCCCAGCGCATAAAAGGCAAGCAGCAGACAGATCACGCCGACGATGCCAGCCACAAACCCGCCCGGGCTGGACAGCTCGAACAGAATCCCGTTGATGCCCAGCGTCAACAGGATGAAAGCGATATTGGGATTGGTGATGGTGTGCAGGATTCGCTCCACGGTCGTCATCGGCAGCTCTTCCACCGGTGCGCCCTCAGTGTGCAGGGTCACCTCCTCACCATGGAGAGTCACGGTGAAACCATCCATCTGGCTCAGCAGGTCCTGCAAGTCGGTGGCAATGAAGTCAATCACACCCAGTTCCAGGGCCTCCTCAGCCGAGGCGGCCCTGGCATCGCTCACCGCTTCACGTGCCCATTCCACCGCTTCCTCACCCCGCCGCCGGGCCAGTCCCTCAATGTCTGCCTGCAAAATGTTTTTGATCTTGTCCTCGAGTGTTTCCGGGATCTCCTGGCCCTGACCACTTATCGGACTGGCCGCCCCAATGCTGGTGTTGGGTGCCATAGCGGCCACATGAGCGGCCAACGTGATGAACGTGCCTGCCGACGCGGCGTGTCCGCCAGATGGCGACACGTATACCACCACTGGCACCTCTGAGGCCACGATGGCCTGGATGATCTGCTTCGTCAGTTCCACATCTCCGCCCGGCGTGTTGAGCTCAACGACCAGTGCCTCAGCGTTGCCTGCCTCAGCCGCTTCAATACCACGCTCAATGTAACTCAGCATCACCGGGGTTACTGGCCCCGTTGCCTCGATTACCAGCACCTGTCCCGTTGCCTGTGCGTTGATCACTGACGACAGAAGCGAGAGAAGAATCAATACTCCATAAACCAGCGTTCGCGCTCGTAGTCTGCGTTTCATCAGTTCCTCACCTACCCGAATCCATTATGTCAGTCGTTCCACCACTCGTCATCATCTGCCGACCACCAGTACCCTTCGACTAAAAGGAAATCGGTCACCTTGGTGGTGACCGACGGCCCGGACCACGTGGCGGGGAGGGGGGGATTCGGACCCACGGTGGAGCTGTTAACCCCACAACCACTTAGCAGGCGGCCCCAATCGTCCACTCTGGCACCTCCCCAAGCAGCAGCTATATATGGATGTTGGTCCCCTATCCACCAAAGTTGATATTGCGGGCGGCCCACCAGATAAGGGCTGGTTGGCGGAGGGAGAGGGATTCGAACCCCCGGAGACCTTGCGGCCTCAGCGGTTTTCAAGACCGCCGCAATCGTCCACTCTGCCATCCCTCCCCGTCACCCGGCCCGGAGGTTACGCCCTGCCGGTCGTTGGGCGGCGAGTGAGGATACTCTCTCCCCACCTTACACAGCATCAGTATAGCAGAGAGCCCCCATATTGTCAATCTCCCCTGGAATGTATTGTCACGTGACGTCAGACGTGGTATACTCTACGCCGTGGGGTACAAGACCTGATGACGCAGATTCCCCAATCAGCCTATTGGCTGACCCTCACGTATGCGAGCGGCCTGAGCCTGGCACGGGTCAAGGCCATTGTCGCCGATTGGTGTCTGCGAGACGGGCATCCCCTGTCGGACCTGTTTGAGTTGTCGCCCGCGGATATGGCTGCCCGACTGGGTTTGACCGGGGAAGAATGTGAGGCAATCCAGACGGCACGGGGGCACGTCTCAAGGCAGGCAGTGTGGGCCTCAGATCTGGCAAGCAAAGGCGTACACATCGTTACCCGCGCTGCCCCGTCCTACCCCGTGGCCCTCACCTGCTGCTTGCCACTCCCTCAACATCCCCTTTTGCTCTTCTTTCGGGGAGACCCAGGCGTGCTGGACCAGCCGCTGGTAGCCCTTGTCGGAATGCCGGACGCCAGCCAGGCTGTGATCGAATCAACTGGGCAGCTGGCAGCTCTCCTGGCGGAAGAGGGGCTGGTTGTGGTCAGCGGCCTGAGCAGAGGCGTGGGACGGGCCAGCTTCGACGGTGCCTTATCGGCCACCCACGGCCAGGCCGTTGCGGTACTACCTATGGGTATCTGCGCACTGGATGAAGGTCAGGAGGCAGCGGTTACTCTCGAACGAAACCGGGCCTTGTTCCTCAGTCCCTTCCATCCCGACGCCCCCATCGACGAATCCAGAGCCAGGGCCCGCAACACACTGATGGCGGCGATGGTGGACGCTCTTATTGTGATGACAACCAGCCAGGAGGGACTGACACGGGAAATGGCGGAGGAGGCGCTGATTATGGGCAAAGGCGTCTATGTCTGGGATTTCGGCTCCGCCGCTGAGCCAGCGTCAGCCGGAAACCAGGCGGTCATCAAGGCAGGAGCCATGCCGACATCCAGCCTGTCTGATGTCGTGGACTTCATACAGGCAGTGGTGGAAGCATCCCTGGAGCAACAGGCGGCCCAAGAGTCATCTCCCGCTATGTCGCCCCACAGCCCCACCGACGGCACCGCAGCACCCTTGGACCCGATGGATCCACAGACCACACTTAACCTGCTGTCCAAGGCAGGACGGGTGCCGGCAGCGCTCATCAAGCGACTGGAGAAGAGCTGATAGATCGACCGGCGTGATTTCTGAGGTGAGTGTTATGGGAGAGACGAAGCGTATCCTTGTCGTAGATGACGAGCCTCGTATGCGGCGTTTCATGCATATGAATCTGGACCTGGAAGGCTACCACGTCATCGAAGCCAGCAATGGCCTGGAGGCCATCACCCGCGTGCGTGAGGATCTTCCCGCTCTGGTGCTGCTGGACGTGATGATGCCTGAGATGGATGGCTTTGAGGCGCTGCGCATGATCCGCGAAATCAGCAACGTGCCGGTTATTATGCTGACAGTCAAGAGCGACGAAGAGGACAAAGTGCGCGGTCTGGAATTAGGCGCCGACGACTATGTGACCAAGCCGTTCGGACCCCGTGAGATGGCCAGCCGCATTAAGGCGGTGCTGCGGCGAGCAGAAATGCCAACGTCGAGCGATCAGTCCATCATCAAGGTGGATGATCGGTTCCAAATAGACTTCAACCACCGGCAGGTGGTGGTGGACGGCGAGGCAATCAAGCTGCGTCCCACCGAGTATCGTCTGCTGTACCACCTGGTCAACAATGCCGGGTGGACAATGCCACACGAGACGCTTCTGGCGAAGGTGTGGGGGCACGAGTACCGGGATGAGACCCATTACCTGCGCCTATACATCACTTATCTTCGTCACAAGATCGAGGAGGATCCTTCCAATCCCGAGTATATCCACACCGAGCGCGGTGTCGGCTATCGGTTCGTGGATTTCGAGAAAGGGCTATGAAGGAACCAGACCATCCGTCAATGAAAGCGTGTGTTATTCTCAATCCGGCAGCTGGCCCCAGCGACTTCCACCGACATCTGACCACAGCGATCCGACATCTTCAAACCCGTGGTTGGCAGGTGGATCGGCTTGAGACAGGCCAGAAGGGGGATGGCATTGGTCTGGCCAGGCGGGCTGCAGATACAGGATACGATGTGGCCATAGCCGTGGGCGGCGACGGAACGATCAATGAAGTTGCCAATGGGCTGGCAGGCAGCCAGACGGCTATGGGGGTCATTCCCGCCGGCACAGCCAATGTTTATGCCGCTGATGTGGGCATCCCTATCTGGAGCGCCTTGCGCCCGCACGCGGTTCGCACCGCGGCCGAGATTATCCATACGGGCCAGCGGCGGAGACTGGACCTGGGCCGGGTGCGGTTCGCCGATGGGCAGCAGCGGCATTTCTTCATGTGGTGCGGCATAGGTCTCGACGCAGCGGTCGCCCAAGAGGTGCGCAGGGAAGATACCCGTCGTCTGGGACTGGTCGCCTGGGCGATTGCGGGCATAATGGTGGCGCTCAATTATATGGGGCATTCCGGCCAGGTGACGGTCGACGGACGGCGGGAACGCCAACGACTGCTTTGGGCAGTCATCAGCAATGGCCAGCTCTACGGCCGGGTTTGGCGTATTGCCCCGGACGCGAAGATGGACGACGGCGCGCTTGATCTGACCACCTTCGAAGGTTATGGTGTTCTTTCCACCCTACGGCACATCGTTGGCCTGACGCTAGGCCACTACGCTCGCGACCCGGCCGTCCACTCCTACCGGGGTCAGTCCATAACAGTTAGAACACGCAGGCCCCTGCCTGTCCACGTGGACGCCGAGCCAATGGGAACCACGCCGGTGGAAATCGAGGTCGTCCCACAGGCTTTGACTGTGATATTGCCGCCCAAGCTACCGAATCACCTGCTGGTCGTGGGTGACGATTGACTCCGTCTGTGAATCCAACGTCGGGCCTCCCCATAATAGATTGTTATTCAGTCTGACGCTCTGCGAATCAGACCCCACCATTGGAGCAAGAAGGTTGAAATACGTTAACTATGGATTGTTGATCTTTGTCCCCATCGCCATTATCAGCGAACTGGCGGGCGGGTCGGCGGTGCTGGTGTTCACCTGCGCAGCTGTGGGAGTAGTGCCCCTGGCGGGCTGG
>JAUVRU010000311.1 GCA_030597485.1 Anaerolineae bacterium | reverse complement strand
GTCCCACTGGGCGTCAAGGCCAGCGGTTTCAAGGTTACGCCATCTTGTTCCAGGCGGGGCAACCGCTCGCGGGCCAGCCGCTCCAGCCGGTACCAGTTATCCTTCACTTCCCGGGCTGTGATAGGAACGGCCAGGTCTGGGCGTGTATGTCGCACCGCAAATGCTCGGCCACGAGTGAGTCGAGCCGGCACACAGAAAAGGACGTCATCCGGCACCACCTTGCCCCAGCCGGCCGCCACAGTCTGGTCTTCGGCTGCCGTGAGCGCTTCATCAGCAGCTCTCACCAATGCATCGACTGCAGCCCGGCCACCATTCAGATCACACCCTCTGGCCGAGGCAAAGCCGTATCCCAGCACCCGCACGCCGGACTGCTCCCGTCGCACCACAGCCGCCTTCAGCGTGTCGGCGCCAAAGTCCATCAGGCTCAGACACCTGGGACGCTCCTCCAACGGCCGGAGCCGCAGGCTCATTACCGAATCAAGTAGAGCACGCATACCATTCTTTTCACTCACGCCAGGAGAAACCAACCACTACGACTTCAGTGACTTCTCCACCATCTGCATCACACTCCCAAGCGCCTCATCCATACGCGAGGCATCACGCCCACCAGCCTGAGCCATGGTCGGTTTGCCGCCACCGCCGCCCCCTACTTTCTGAGCAACCATCTTGACCAGATTACCGGCGTGCAATCCACGCTCGACCAGATCAGGCGTAACCGCTGCCACAAAACTGGGTTTTCCGTTGAGAACAGCACCCAACACGATCACCCCGGACCCGAGCCTGTCGCGGAACCAGTCGCTCATCTCTCGGAGCGTGGAGACGTCGGCAACCTCCACCTGTTCGGTCAGGACAGCAACGTCGCCGACACTCTGCACCCTGCTGAGAATCCGCTCAAAATCATGCCGCGCCAACTCTCGTCGCAAGCTGGTCACGGTTTTCTCCAGACTCTGCAGCTGCCCCATATAGGTCAGGAGCTTCCGGTCTGCCTCCTCAGGTGGGCAACCCAAGAAGGCCGCCACCGAATCAAGCATCGTCAACCGTTCCTGCACCAGCAGGTAGGCGTGGCGGCCAGTAACCGCTTCCATACGTCGAACCCCGGCGGCCACACTCCCTTCCGAGAGTATGTGAAAGGACCCGATGTCACCGGTGTAACTCACGTGCGTACCGCCGCACAGCTCCTGGCTGAATGGGTCTTCTCGCTCGCCAATCTGCACGACTCGCACCGTATCCCCATATTTCTCGCCGAAGAGAGCTATTGCCCCGCCAGCCACCGCCTGTTGGTATCTCTCCTGTCTGGCACACACCGGATAGTTGGCCAGAATGTCATCGTTGACCAGACCCTCAATTGCGCGCAGCTCATCTTGGGTAAGCATCGCCGGGTGAGTGAAGTCAAAGCGCAGATGGCCGGGCGCCACCAAGGAACCCGCCTGCTGAACATGCCCACCCAGCACGTATCGCAACTCTCTGTGCAACAGATGTGTTGCCGTGTGGTTGCGCATGATGTCCCAGCGACGATCCAGATCCACCGCCCCCAGAGCCGCGTCGCCCACGTGCACCGTGCCTTCCAACACCTGCCCCACGTGCACAATCAGTCCTGCCACTGGCTGGCTGATGCCAGTGATCTGGCACTGCCACGATGGGCGTCCATCCTGGTCGCCAATGCCGGAAACAGTGCCCACATCGGACACCTGACCGCCGCCCTCCCCGTAGAATGAAGTGGCATCCAGCACGATCTCCACCTGTTCTCCTGTACGCCCTTCTCCCACCACTACCCCGTCCCGGATGATGGCCACCACCTTGCCCTGCAGCCCAGTGCCATCGTAGGGGTCGTACGCAACCCCGCCAGTCCCAAGATTGCCGTCACTCTTGAGATCCTCCAGCAAGTCAACGTACAGGGCCAGATCCTCCGCTCCGGTGAGTTTGAACTGATCTGAGGCTGAGATCCTCTCATGCTCCGCCATGGCCGCCCGAAAGTCCTCTTCGTCAACCGTAAACTCCTGTTCGGAGGCAATGTCGCGAGTCAACTCAAAGGGGAATCCGTAAGTAGCGTGCAGCTTGAACACATCGGCACCAGGAATCGTCGTCTCGCCGGCCGCCTCCAGGTCGTCCAACAGCCCGGACAACATCCACAGGCCAAACTCGTACGTCTGGTAGAAGCGATCTCCTTCCTGAGCGATGACGTTCAATATGAACTCCTGGCGCGCCTTGAGCTCGGTGTAGTGCTCTCCCATCTGGTTGATGACCCCTGCAGCGATCTCCGTCAGGAATGGCTGGGTGAAGCCGGCCATACGCCCGTAGCGGGCAGCGCGACGCAAGATGAGACGCAACACGTAGCGTCGGCCCTCATTGCCAGGCATCACGCCGTCGCCCACCATGAAGGTCACCGCCCGACCGTGGTCGGCAACCACACGATACGAGACGACATTCTGTTCTCGCTGCGCGTCGCTGTGGCCAAGCAGGTTCTGTACATGATCCATGATCGGCGTGAACAAGTCTGTTTCATAGTTACTGCGCCTTTTCTGCACCACCGACACGATGCGCTCCAGTCCCATACCGGTGTCCACGCCTGTCTTGGGGAGCGAGGTACGCGTGCCATCGTCCACCTGGTTGAATTGCATGAAGACCAGGTTCCAGATCTCCAGCCAGCGCTCGCAGCCATTGTCGAGAGCCACGCTGCAATCGGTCTGCCCGCACGTGCAGTACTCCGCCCCCCAGTCGTAGTGGACCTCGCTGGTGGGGCCACAGGGCCCGGTATCCCCCATCATCCAGAAGTTGGTCTTGTCTCCCAAACGAAAGACTCGACCGGGTTCCACGCCTACGTCGTCCGTCCAGTAGCCGTAGGCTTCGTCGTCATCCTCGTAGACGGTGTAGTACAACCGTTCCGGTTCCAATCCATAAGCCTCGGTGAGACATCCATAAGCGTACTGGATAGCTTCTCTCTTGAAATAATCGCCAAAGGAGAAGTTGCCAAGCATCTCAAAGAACGTATGATGGCGCGGGGATGGACCTACGTTCTCAAGGTCGTTATGCTTGCCGGAGACCCGCATGCATTTCTGGGCCGTGGTCGCCCGGACATAGTCGCGCTTTTCCAGCCCCAAGAACACATCCTTGAATTGTACCATACCGGCATTGGTGAAAAGCAGGGTGGGGTCATTGCCCGGCACCAATGAAGAACTGGGCACAACGGTGTGTCCCTGCCTTTCGAAATAGTCCAGAAAGGCCTGTCGAATCTGGGCACTGTTCATCATGAGAGCGTTTCTCTCCGTCCTCGAATGTCCCTCAAAACCATTACGCGCAGTTCACATCCTTACCACGTATAGACGCGAGTCGAGCTGGGGGGTCCCCACGGGTCGGCGCACGCTTCCGCAGCTCTGCTCGCGCTAAGTGCCAGAGACTGACATGTTGGAGTGGCGAGATCGGCCGCTGACCTCTGCGAGTGCGCCCATGGCCAGGAAATAGGTTTTTCAAGTCGAGAAGATTTTAACCTAACAGCGAGAGGTTGTCAAAGCACACGTTGCTGGCACTCTTTATGTTGGCAGGTGTTTCCCGGGCGAGGGTGGTATCCACAAAGCAAGATGTGGGATATGAGCAACATAGCCGATCCGATTCCCGGGTGACAGCCATCAGCTCCGCAGTCCATGCGGCGCCAGGCCTGTTTGGGGGTCCGTCTGAGCCCGCCACGCCGCCAATGTGATTTGTCTGCCACGGATTCCAATCCGTAAGCACTGCGTGAGCCGCCGGGCGTCTTCGACTCGCTTTCGGGAGCAGTCATGCTGTGGTATACTTCCCCCACACCAGCCCATGAGATGAGCTATGACCATTGACAATCCCCCACCGCCAGAAGCGGAACACTTGCAACACGTTCTCCGAGTTTTTCCGAGTCGGTAGTGGTCGCCACAGCCCCGGTCCACGGGGCGCATGTCACCCCACTCGACGAGTCTCTTGATAGGACTGGCAGTCCTGGCCACGAGTCCTCACACAAGCTCAGCCAGTCCGATCCTATTGCATACGGCTTTTTCAACAGTGTCCTCCCGG
>JAUVRU010000423.1 GCA_030597485.1 Anaerolineae bacterium | reverse complement strand
TGCGCTGACCCGTCACCCGCTGGATTGGATTCAGGTCCAGCCACTCCACGCTCTCTTCGGCATCTGCGACACCCGGAGCGGCTGAGACAGTCTCAGCGTACGCCCGTACGTCCTCATCGGTGATGCTTCCTCTCGGACCGGTTCCCGTAACCCCAGCCAGGTTCACCCCCAACTCTCGGGCCAGGCGACGTGCCAGCGGCGAAGCGCGCACCCCTTCACCCTCTGGGGGCGCTGCCTGCTTCTGGGCTTTGGCATAGGCCCGCACATCCTCCTCTCTGATCCTTCCTCCGGGACCGGTTCCCGCTACCTGTGAGAGGTCTATGGCCAGTTCCTTGGCCAACCGCTGTGCCACTGGCGTGGCTCGAACCCGACCCCCTTCCGCTTTGGCTGGTTCCATACTCGATTTGGCCGTCGCTGCCGAAGCAGGTGCTGACGTCGTCACCGGCTCCTCTCTTGCCTCCGCAGGGGTCAACGGGGGCAGAACCGGCACTTCTTCGTCAGGTTCGGCAATGAATGCGAATGTCTCTCCCACTTGCACCACGGCACCATCTTCCGCGCCCGGCTGGATGCCCTTCAGCACGCCGGAAGCCGGCGCCTCCAGTTCGGCCACGACTTTATCGGTCATCAATTCCATGATGACCTGCTGCTCTTCTACCAGGTCGCCTTCGTTGACCAACCAACGAATGATCTCGCCGCTTTCCATGTGGTCCGACATCTTGGGCATAAAGACCTCAACTGCCATTCAATTCCTCCAGTGTGTATGTCAGGCAGCCAACGGATAAGCTCCAAACTCACGGGTCGCTTCGGCCATGGCAATGATATTCTGAGGTGGTACATCGGGCTGGACGTTGTGAACCGGGGCCACCACAAATCCCCCACCAGGAGCCAGGTCGCGTATGCGGTGCTGCACCTCAGCCTCCACCTCTTCCACCATGCCGTGCGGTAGCACGTGCTGGGTGTCGATAGCGCCCCAGAAGGTGACTCTATCGCCGAATCTGGCTTTCAGTGCTGCTGTGTCTCCCATGGCCGACACCTGAACCGGGTTGATGATGTCCACCCCGATCTCAATCAGATCGTCGAGCAGATCGACGACATTGCCGCAGCTATGATAGAAGATCTTTGCATCTGTCCTGGACTTGACGAAAGAGAAATACTCCTTGTAGACTGGTTTGAGCAGAGTGCGGAAGGTGTGCGGTGACATCAACAAGCCTCTTTGGGTGGCCAGATCATCGGCCGTGCGGAACACGTGCATGTAAGGCCCGGCTATGTCCAGGAAACGTTCTGTGGCCACCTTGTTGATCTCCAGCAGTTTCGACATCAATGCGGACACGAACTCCGGATTCAGAGCCAGGTCCATCAGCAGCTGCTCAAAGCCCCGCAGCATGAACCCCAGTTCCCAGAAGCTCTTGAAACCACCGTCTGCCATTATGGCGTAGTCTGTCTCCTCGTAGAGAACCCTGGTCCTCTCAGCCAGCCCGGCGGTGAAGCCAGGATCCAATGGGTCCGGCCAGGGATAACGCTCCAGGTCTCTAGTGGTCGCCTCTGCCAGCGGGTTGCGAGCCAGTTCCCAGTAATAGCAACCATTTCCATAGTCCGCCTGTCGCCACGTGATGCCCCACAAGTCCACGAACGTTCCTGGCTCCGGAGGTGGGGGCGGCTTCCATCGAGATGGCGGCCCGATCCCCAAGGGGCGGCAGTCGCTGCCCAGGCGCTGCATGACGCGCTCGTCCAGTCGGGCCACGCGGAAGATCCTGTTCGCCTCTTGAGTCTCGCCTGACACTCCCAGGTACTGCTTCAGATTCTCATACCCCTCCACCACAATACTGGTACTGGAACCACCGCCGATATCCAGAGGCACTCGATCCGGCTCCTGGTGGTTGATGGCGGCCAGTACCCGCTCTCGTGGGGTCATTTCAGGCATTTGTGTTCCCCTCACCGCAGCGTCTGTTTGGGAATGTACCGGCGTAGGAACTGGAGCGATGACCGGGCTGCCGTGTCCGAGTCGGGCCAGGGCAGAATCTCGAGCGAGACGTATCCGTCGTAACCGATCTCGCCCAAAACGCCGACAATCTGCTCGAAATCCAGGTGGGCGCTGCCAGGCCAGTGCCGATTGTTGTCTGAGAAATGCACAAACTTGCAGTAGTCAGCCGCCTCTCGAAAGCTGTCGTAGATGTTGACGTCTTCGATGTTCATGTGGTACACGTCGAGCATCAGACCGAAGTTGGGCCGATTGACCCGCTGCACCATGGCGATGCCATCCTGGGTGGTATGGATGTGATTGGCCTGGTGCACGTTGATCGGCTCCAGCACCAAGTGGACGTCGAGCGGCCCGGCGTAATCAGCCAGCTCGCGGAAGGCCAATCCCATTCCATCAAGTGTGCCGGCTGGGTCGTCGGGGTAACCCGGTCCCCGGGAGCGACCAATATTGATGAACGTGCCGGGTCCTGAGTGTGCAGCGGCAAAATCGACGAAGGACTTGAGCCGGGCCATAGCCTGCCGGCAGATCTCCCGGTCGGGGTGGACCAGCCCCAGCCCATCCTCGCCATATACGTGTCCGGTGCCCAGGCACGCCAGTTCCAGATGGTTGTCGTCCAGCCAGTGCCGTATCTGGCTGCCATCCAGTTGGCTGGGATCTCTGGTCATCAACTCGACGCCGTCATACCCCAACTTGGCCACCTTGCCAAAGGCGGTGGCCAGATTGCCGCTGTAAACCGCGAGGGTCTCCTCTGTTAAGTCTGGTGTGCCGATGACAGCGGCGATTCTTTGCACGGCCCTACCTCACAGCAATCGCTACCGCTTTGGTGATTACCCACAACGTGTCTATCTCATATGACCCAAGAATCCGGCGAAAGCCTCGACTCCGGAGCTCGTTTGACTTGAAGAGGGACTTGTGTGCAATCACCAGCTACCATTCCATAACACGCTGAATCGCTTTGACGACATCGTCGGTCTCGGGCCAGACACCTGCCTCAAGAGTGTCTGCGAACGGTATCGGCGTATGGCGGCCAGTGACACGCACGATGGGTGCCCGCAAGTGATCGAAGGCCTGTTCCATCACTACCATGCCCCATTCGCCGGTCGGTCCGTATGAACGGCAGGCCTCTGCCACCAGCACCACCCGACCGGTCTTGCGCGCCGATTCGCCAATTGTGTCCTCGTCCAGGGGACTGATGGTGCGCACGTCCACTACCTCTACGCTGATCCCATCGCTGGCCAGCATCTGCGCCGCCAGCATGGCGTGCCAGACCATATAGCCCGAGCACACCAGGGTCACGTCTGTACCCTCCCGCTTGATGTCGCATTGGCTGAGGGGCAGAACG
>JAUVRU010000229.1 GCA_030597485.1 Anaerolineae bacterium | reverse complement strand
GCCCGCACCACTTCCCCGCCAGCCATCGACTACTGCAGCGCTGTGTACACAGGCATCGTGGCCACCGGATAGCCGGCAATGCCCAGCTTCTTCACCCCTCGTCCTCCGGAAGCCTCGTCGAAGACGGCCGGAAAGGTGTCCAGCGGAATGCCCGGGTACTCCGGTTCGGAAGACTCGCGGTACTCCAGGATTTGCCGGATACTGTCGATCTTGCTCCGGGTTTGAGCATACGCGAGGGTCTCTGGACCGATAATCAGGATAGGTTGACCCTCAACGGGTACCAGGACGCCGGCGGTCTCAAAGGCAGGCCAGTAATCGGACAGGTAGCGGACGAACTGAGGTTCCGCTTCGCTGCCGAAGGTCAGAAGGGCGTCAAGCCCTCTCCTCGCCACTTCCTTCTGGACATGCTTAAACCTGTCTTGGAACTCTGACTTGGGTATCTCCGTGATCATCGTTCGCTCCTTGTGTGTGTTATGTGGGTTTGGCAAAGCTCATTCCTTCGATGTGACTTTGTTGCAATTGATGAAGGCAGCCAGCAACCAGCACTCCGGTCAGAAACCAGGTCAAGAAGACACAAGCATCATCCCGGAAACCCTTGCGGGGGCGCGTCAAAATAGTCCTGCTTGCCGAAATGGGGGAACATGCCGAAACCCCGGGTCAGGTCTTCCCTCTCCCAGACCAGGTCGGTCTCACCGTAGGCTGCCCAACCGTGGGCCGGCGGTGCCAATTCCAGGTGAGACAGGAAGTCCGCCCGCGGCCATACAGCCCGATGGCGAAAGCACAGACCGTTGAAGACCCGGTCGTCCAGCAAGAACCCGATATATGGATGCTTGATCTGCAAATCGTAACCGGCACCCCACGTGAACAGGTCCGTCAGGTCTGATCCTGCCTGCTGGATTTCCTTGACAGACAGTGGCAAGCCATCCCTCACCAGAATCGCGTCCACTGTCGGGTCCACCAACACCCACTTGCCCAATTCCTCAAACCAGACCTCGGTGGCAAAATGACCGCCGTCGCCGGAGACCAAATCGGTGAACACTGCACCCCGGGCAGGGATGCCAGCGGCCGCACAGCAGGAAACCAACGCAATCGCGTAATGCACGCAGTAAGCGATCGGAACCAGCCCATTGTGTCCCCTGGCCCTGTGCCCCCAGGAGAAGATGGTCTGTGCATCCCACGGCGTATAGACCACCCCTTCGTTGGCAGTCTGGATCTGCCAGCGGGTACAGACCCAGGTGCAGAGGGCCCGCACCCGATCCAAGATGGCCTCGGATGACAGTGCGTCGCCGGGCAGCATTCGGCGAAGATGTTCCAACCTGGGGTCGTCCGGGTCTTCCCATACCATCGGTGGAGGATCGGGGTCCTCACCTTCAGCCAGGCGCAGGCGGACCACATACTCCCCCCGAGATGTATTGAGGTAACCCATCTTCTCATTTCGCCAGGTGCTGCCCGCATCCGAGCTCACAAAGCTGGCCGGCTCTCGGTGGCCATTCTCCAGCGCCAGGGCCCAGCCGTCCATTGCTTGACCATCAGTCCAGAACTCGAGCTCATTGGCGCCGGATCTCAACAGTGATGGGGTCACCGTCAACTCGTACCAGGTGTAATTGTCGAATCGGGCGTCAGCAAGGAGACCTGGCACTTCTGTTCCGTTCACGGAAATCCTCAGTGGATACGCGCTGTCTGGCCAGGCGCGAGCCAATACGTAGAGTGTGGCTGGCTCGCTGGTGCCCGGCAGATGCAATACCTTCCTGGCGCGACGGTAGCGAGTGAGTTCCTCGCACAGCGTGGGCAGGACATAGCCCTGTTCGGAATGGTACAGCCTGCTCATACTTGGATTCCCTGCTCTTTCCTGATTGATGTCCAAATAGAATCTGAGCGGTCCGCCCGCTTGAGCAGAACCGCCCTGGGGTGGAAACCTGGGGTGTTCACACTCGCGCGACTGCCCAGGCACATGTTAACAAGATAACCGACTCTCGTCAAATACTCTCCCTCCGGTAGCAGCCTGGTTTTTTTGACACGGGGTTGTTGACCCCTTTCACAACGTATGATACTATTCGCTCGATGGTCACATATCTGGCCAGCCGGACCGCGCCCAAGAGTGGACAAGGTCCGACGGTCACGCGCCCGCACGGGGGGAACGATGCCTCTGGGAGCACAAACTCAGATCACGTTGGCGGCTGATCCGCAGGGCGCGATCCAGCCGTTCAATTATGGCAACGTTCGACTGGCACCTTCTCGCCTCAGAGACCAATACCAGCGGACTCGTGATTACTACCTGGCAATTCCGAACGACGATCTGTTGAAGGGGTTTCGCGAGCGGGCAGGGCTTCCGGCTCCCGGTCAAGACATGGGCGGCTGGTACAGCGGCAACGACAGGGGACAGACCTTCAGTCAGGGCGACTTCTTTCACATGTTCGGCCAGTGGCTGGGCGCTTTCTCACGCATGGGCCGGGCGACTGGCGATGAGGCCATGCGCCAGAAGGCAGAGGGCCTTATGAGCGAGTGGGCCGCGACCATCGAACCCGACGGCTATTTCTTCTTCTCCCGTCATCCCAATGCCCCGCACTACATCTACGACAAGCTGTGCGGCGGGTTGGTGGATATGGCGGAGTATCTGGGGAATAGGGAGGCGCTGCACTACCTCGAGATCATCACTCATTGGGCAGTCAAGAATCTGGATCGCACACGGGTCCCGGCCAGCTATGAGGACTTCGTTGGAGCCGGCCCTCTGAAACAAAGTGAATGGTACACCCTGAGTGAGAACCTGTACCGGGCCTATCAGCTGACGAAGGGCCCCAGGTACCGGGACTTCGCGCAGGTGTGGCACTACACCACCTTCTGGGAGGACCTGGCCAACGGTGAAGATGCCTTCCTCCAGAAACACGCCTACAGCCACGTGAATGCCCTCAGCAGTGCCGCCGTGGCCTTCGCGGTGACTGGAGAACGCCAGTACTTCGATGCCATTGCCAACGGGTACCGCCTTCTGTGGGATCATCATCTCTACGCTACCGGTGGCTACGGCCCCGAAGAGCGTTTCAGGCCACGCGGCGGTTCTCTGGGTGAGTGGCTGAACCCCGACATGTATGAGTTTCTGGGCTTCACCTTCGAGGTCCCCTGTGGCTCTTGGGCGGGTTTCAAGCTGAGCCGCTATCTGATCAGTTTCACTGGCGCTGCCCACTACGGTGACTGGATCGAACGTCTTGTGTACAACGGTATCGGGGCCGCCCTGCCCATGAAGGGATGCGGAAGGACCTTCTACAACGCCAGCTACATGATGACCGGTGCGTTCAAGACGTATGACACCCAGCCCTGGCCGTGCTGCTCGGGCACCTATCCCCTGGCAGTGGCGGATTACCACAACCTCATTTACTTCAAGGACGCAGGCGGCATCTACGTCAACCTCTTCGTCCCCTCCGAGGTGACCTGGCAGAAAGACGGGGTGAATGTGACTGTGACACAAGAGACGATGTTTCCTGAGATCGGGTCCACTGCTCTGACCGTGCGCACGAAGACGCCGGTGGAGTTTGCGCTCCGATTCCGCGTGCCAGGGTGGGCAACTCAGGACGTGTCGGTCAGCCTCAATGACCAGGCAGTACCGGTGTCGGCCACGCCGGGCCAGTGGGCAGAGTTCAGGCGCGTGTGGCGCGACGGAGACACGTTGTGTGCCACGTTCCCAATGCGATTGTCCTTTGTTCCGGTGGACGAACAACACCCGCATCGGGCTGTCCTGATGATGGGGCCTGTTGTGCTGGTTGCCGATCACGGGCCGCAGCTGAAGGGCGACCAGTCTGATCCGGCATCCTGGATCGTTCCCACAGGCGAGTCACTGACCTTCCGGGTGCGAAACGAGTCGCCGCAGCGAACGTTCAGCCCCTTCTTCCAGGTGGGCCAGGATGTTCCCTACACCATGTATCTGGATATCACACAGTAGCCGAGTACATCACCCAGACGGGGCCCGAAGGCTCTTCGTATTTTGTGAGGTCGTGACCACAACGGTGGTTCAGAAATGCCCAACTCCGAAAGAACCATCACCATAGGTTGGAGGGGAAGCAACTCGTGAAACAGATCAGAGTAGAGACTTATCACCCCACCATGCAGACACTGTCTGACGACCAGATTCACGAGATCCATCAGGCCAGCCTGACCATCCTGGAGCAGACGGGTATCGACCTTGAGGACCCGGAGGCGTTGGACCTGGTGACCAGCCATGGCGCCACCATTGGCCCGCGCAAGCGTGTGCACATCCCCACCTTTCTGGTGCAGGATGCGCTGGCCGCGGCACCCCGGCAGATCCCAATGCACGACCGGTTGGGGCAGCTGACAATGCCCCTGGCACTTGGCAAGGTGTTTTTCGGCACCGGCTCAGACACGATTTTCACCCTGGACGTGGAGACCGGCCAGCGACGCAGATCTGTGGCCAAGGATGTCCACGACATCGCTCGACTATGTGATGCCCTGCCAAACATTGATTTCAACATGTCAATGGCAAATCCTAGCGATGTGCCCACCTCGGACCTATACGTGCACGAGTTCATTCAGATGATGCGTGGTTCCGTCAAGCCCCTGATCGTTACCACCGACAGCCTCCAAGACGTGGACGACATTTGGCGCATTGCGGTGGCAGTGGCCGGGAGCGATCAGCTGCTCCGCCAGAAACCATTTCTCTTGGCCTACCTGGAACCGATTTCCCCCTTGCGCTTTGCCCGTGATTCGGTGCAGAGGTTGCTGTTCCTGGCCGAGAAACGGATTCCTGTAAATTATGCACCGTCACCCAATATGGGAGCTGGTGGCCCGGTTACGATGGCCGGTGCCATTGCCCTGGCCAATGCGGAGTGTCTGGCCGGCCTCGTGCTGGCTCAACTG
>JAUVRU010000075.1 GCA_030597485.1 Anaerolineae bacterium | reverse complement strand
GCTCGAGAAGATTGCCCGCCGTGAGGGCATCGGCGATATGCTGGCAGAGGGGTCGAAGCGGGCTGCCGAACAGGTCGGCCAAGGATCGCTGGACTTCGCTATGCAGGTCAAAGGAATGGAGATGGCTGGCTACGATCCTCGCAGCATGAAAACAATGGGCTTGGGCTACGCTGTGGGTACCCGGGGGGCGTGTCACAATCGTTCTCCAGGCTATGGTCCCGACGCGCAGGGTGTCGTCGATCGGCTGACAGGGGGGACTGACCGAGGGCATCTCCTGATGCTGCTGGAGAATCGAGCGGCGGTGTTTGATTCCCTGGTCTGGTGCAAGTTCATCCGTGGGTTGTTCGAGGACTTCTACGGTGAGGCTGCTCACTTCTATGAGACTGTAACTGGGCTGGAATCGTCGGGGGAGATGTTGGCAACGGCCGGCGAGCGCATCTGCAATCTGAAGAAAGCGTTCAACATCCGTGAAGGATGGACTGCGGCCGATGACTGGTTGCCCGAGCGAGCGCTGCGGGACCCCATGCCGGCCGGACCAGGCCAGGGGGTGCACATGAGAGAGAATGAGTTGCGGGCGATGATAGATGGTTACTACGCTGCTCGAGGCTGGACGGCGGATGGGCTGATTCCGAGAGAGAAGTTGGCAGCATTGGATTTGAAAAGCGTAGCAGAGGACGTCGGCGTAGAAACCTAGAAGCATGCGCGGTTGACGGAGGTGTTGGGTGCAGAGACCCTTTATCGTGTGTCGGCCAGACAAGTGCACGGGTTGTCAACTGTGTGAGTTTGTCTGTTCTTCGCGACATGGCAGCTATAATCCCTTGCTGTCGCATATCCGCCTGGTGCGCATGCAGCCGGCCAGCATCATGTCTATTGCCTGCAGGCTATGCGATGAGCCCACATGTGTCTCCGCGTGTCCCCGGGAGTGCATCAGCGTCAGCGCGGCGACTAGGGTCATGATAGTGGACGAGGATGTGTGCAATGGCTGCGGGTGGCGTGCGGAGGCCTGTGAGTCCGGGGCGGTCACAATCGACCACAGACAACGGATCGTCCCCACGTGCAATCTGTGCGAGGACAATGACGGCCAGCCGCGATGTGTGGAGATTTGCGTCTACGCCGCGCTCTCCCTTTCTACGCCAGCGGATGTGGCTGAACAGCGCCGGCGCGAGATCGTCCAATCTGGGGTTCTGCCGGAGATGAGTGCAGAAGGGAGGAGGAGATCGTGAAGCGCCTTCTCCTGGGCAACGAGGCTCTGGCCTTGGGAGCGGATGCGGCCAACGTGACCGTGGCCACCGGCTACCCCGGCACGCCCAGCACGGAGATCCTGGAACGTTTCGCCCGATACCCGGGCGTCTACGCCGAGTGGTCACCGAACGAGAAAGTGGCCCTCGAAGTGGGCATCGGCGCTGCCCTGGTCGGTGCTCGGACCATGGTGACCATGAAGCACGTCGGTCTGAACGTGGCTGCCGATCCCTTCTTCGCGGTGGCCCACATGGGGGTTGAGGGCGGATTGGTGATCGTTTCGGCCGACGATCCCGGCATGCACTCCTCCCAAGGAGAACAGGACAATCGCAACTACGCCAAGTTCGCGAAAGTGCCGCTGCTTGAGCCATCAGACAGCCAGGAATGCGTGGACATGATGCGCGTTGGGCTGGAGTTGAGCGAATCCTTTGACACGCCAGTGTTGTTGCGTGTCACCGGTCGCATCTCGCACGCTCAGTCTCTGGTGGAGGTGAACGCGGAGCAGATAGAGCGCCCAAGGGTGGCAGGGTCTCACGCTTTCGGCCGGGATCCGGAGAAGTATGTTATGCTGCCGGCTCACGCCCGTCAACGTCGGGTGATCATGGAAGAGCGGCTTCACGACCTGCAAGCATATGCCGAGACCACACCCCTGAACCACATCAGCTGGGGAGACCGCCGGCTGGGCATCGTCAGCAGCAGCATCGCCTATCAATACGCCCGCGAGGTGTTTCCAAAGGCTTCGTTCCTGAAGTTGGGCATGGCATATCCGCTGCCGGTCCAACTGATCGCAGAATTCGCCAGTCAGGTGGCGACGTTGCTCATCGTGGAGGAGTTGGATCCCTTCATGGAGGAGCAAGTACGGGCGCTGCCCAGCGTGCCGCCGGAACACGTTCTGGGCAAGGAGGTTTTCCCGTCGATAGGTGAGTTCAGTTCTGAGCTGGTCGCACGTTGTGCGCTGGAGCACGACCTGATAGCTTCCGAATTCGTCTCGCTGCCCGCGTCCAGGGAATCATCAGACCAGCCGGAGCCGCAAGTCGAGCTCCCCGCGCGGGCACCTTTGCTTTGTCCGGGCTGTGGTCATCGGGCCACGTTCTTCACCCTGCGCCAACTGATGTTCCAGGATCAGACCAGTGTCGCCGAGGTGGGTCAAGCGGAGGGAGGAGGAACCCCCGGGACAGACGGCCCGTATCATCGGGGCACGCTCGAACGAAGACGCCAGTATGGCGTGGTCGTCAATGGAGACATCGGATGCTATACGCTGGGTGCCTTCCAGCCGCTTTTTGCCATGGATACCTGTGCCTGCATGGGTGCCAGTATCGGCATGGCGTTGGGGATGGAGAGAGGGGGGGGCAAGAACAAGGTCATGGCTGTGATCGGGGACTCGACTTTCTACCACTCGGGGATCACGGGGCTGGTGGATGTGGGAACCTCGGGGGCTGCGACGACGGTGGTCATCCTTGACAATGGCACCACGGCTATGACTGGCGGTAATGTCAACCCAGGCACGGGCAGCACCGTGGACGGCCGACCAGCCCGTCGGGTGGACTTGGAAACCCTGTGCCGTGGCCTCGGCGTTGAGGACGTACAGGTAGTGGATGCCTTTGACGTCCAGGAAATCGAATACCAGCTGGGTCGGGCATTGCAGTCAACAGAGCCATCGGTCCTGATTGTGCGTTCGCAATGCGTGCTACAGGGGCGGCCCGCGAGCGACATGGTGTCCTACGTGGACGCCGAGAAGTGCGTCGGTTGCTGGGCTTGTTTGGTGACGGCTTGCCCAGCCTTGGTGCGCAACCGTGACAAGGTTGAGATCGTCACAACGCTGTGCGCCGACTGCCAGGTCTGCAACCAGATCTGTCCGCATGACGCCATCGTGCAGGTTTCTCGTCATCCCTCGAATGATGCAGCGGGGGTGCCCTCCGCCGGCCCGGACCCTGCCAACCAGGCCACGGAGCGAGAGAAGGCACGACCATGAAGCCCTTGAATATCGTGCTGACGGGGGTGGGCGGACAGGGTATTTTGCTAGCCAGTGACATCTTGTGCCAGGTGGGGATGGCCGTGGGGTACGATGTGAAGAAGACGGACGTCCACGGCATGGCGCAGCGGGGCGGCAGCGTGGTAAGCCACGTACGCTTGGCCGACAAGGTGTTCTCGCCCTTGGTCTCCACAGGAGCGGCTGACTTCTTGCTGGCCTTCGAGAAACTAGAAGCATGTCGCTGGGCGCGCTTCCTGCACCGTGGCGGCGTGGCCGTGGTCAGCGACGAAGCAATACCCACCCTTGCTCTGGCAGGATCATCTGGGGGAGCTCCATATCCGGATGACACCACTATAGCCCACATATTGTGCGCCCACGCCAGCCAGGTGGACATCGTTCCGGCGGCTTCGTTGGCCACTGAGCTGGGGAATCCACGGGTTGCCAATGTGATCTTGCTGGGCACTCTCTCGCGCTTTCTGGACATTCCTGTTGAGTCGTGGCATCATACCATCGAGGAACGCGTCCCACCCAAGTTCCAGGAGCTGAACCTCCGTGCGTTTGACGTGGGGCGGGAACCTATGGCGCGGGAATACCATCCCTGCTAAGTTAGCCTGCAAATGAAGTATCCAGGAGACGTGGCCTCCCAGTTGAGTTGGCCTGTCAAACCCCCGTTGATATGTCTATGGGAATCCTCCTGTGATCGGAGCTGCGTCCATGCTTGAGCCGTTCTTCAATCCACACGGAGTGGCCGTTATCGGTGCTTCACGCGATCCATACAAACCGGGCTACGGGGTGGTGCGGAACCTGGCAGAGATTGGCTATCGAGGCCCGGTCTATCCTGTGAACCCGGCTGCCACCGACATCATGGGCTACGCGTGCTATCCGTCTGTTGCCGACGTGCCCGACCCAGTGGATCTGGCAGTGGTCATTGTGCCGGCGCCGTCTGTAGTCAGCACGATTGAACAATGTGCCGGGCGTGGCATCGGGCACATCATCGTGGCCAGCGGCGGCTTCGGTGAGACGGGGCCGGAGGGGCAGAGGCTGGAAGCGGATCTGGAGCGGGTGGCGCGGAAGTGTGGTGTCCGGGTCGTTGGTCCCAATTGCAACGGCATCATTGACACGTACACGCCGATCAGTACGGCGTTCACCGTGGGCACGCCACGGTCTGGTGACATCGGCTTCGTGTCGCAATCGGGAGCTCTGTGCGTGATCCTCACGGACATCGCCAGTCGCACCGGGAGTGGTTTTTCCCGGATGGTTAGCCTTGGCAATCAGGTGGACGTGAACGAGGCGGAGATTCTGACCAGCTTGGCCGGGGACCCCCACACTCATGTCATTGCTGCCTATATTGAGGGTGTGGTCGATGGGCGCGCTTTCATGCGCGCGGCCGAAGAAGCAGCTCGCCGGAAGCCAGTTGTGGCAATCAAGGCGGGGCGTAGTTCAGGCGGGGCGAAAGCAGTGACTTCCCATACCGGCGTTCTGGCAGGCAGTGCCGAAGCCTATGCGGCCGCTTTTCGGCAAAGCGGAGTTGTGCAGGTCGATACCATGGAAGGTCTTTTCGATTGCGCGCGCGCGTTGGCGTGGCAGCCGCTACCTCAAGGCAACAGAGTGGCGCTGCTCACGAATGCCGGAGGTGCGGGCATACTTGCTGCCGATGCGCTGGAGGCGGCCGGGCTACGCCTTGCCTCGCTCAGCGACGAGACTCGAGGTGCTTTGCGTCTCATATTGCCGGCAGCGGCCAGTGTGGACAATCCAGTTGACGTGTTGGCCGGGTCGGGCTCCGGCATCTACGCCATAGCACTCAATTCACTGCTGGCTGATGCTGCTGTCGACGCGGTGCTCGTCATCGTAGCACCCCCTCAAGATTGGTACCTGCCTACCAGTGTGGCTGAGGTCATCGCAGAGGTTGCATCTCTTCACGAAAAGCCAGTGTTGGCCTCGATGATGGGTCTGGATCCTGCCGACAAGGCTCTCGCGATTCTGAGCCAGCGGCGGATACCGAATCTTGCCTTCCCGGAGCGGGCTGCCTCAACGCTGGCGGCTATGGCAACCCGGCAGCAGTGGCTTGAAGCACCGGTTGGATCAACACTTGACCTGAGTGACGTCGAATCGTGGCGCAGTGCAGCCAGAGTGGCGCTTGACAAGGGCAATCTGGAAGGCGCGGTGGCTGCCTACGGTATCGCGTTGCCGCCAGGCCGGCTGACCAGCGATACGGACAGCGCGGTTCAGGCGGCCAAGGAAATCGGATATCCGGTGGCTCTCAAGCTGGTATCAGCGGAGGTCAGCCACAAGTCGGACGTGGGGGGAGTTGCCCTTGACGTCGGCGACGAGGCGGAAGTGCGGGCTGCCTTCTCCCGCATCGTTGAGGCAGGCGGTTCTTCCGGTCCCGGTGTGACGGTGGAGGGAGTGTTGGTCCAGAAGATGCTTGCCGGGGGGCAAGAGGTCATCGTCGGCGTGCGGCGGGATCCACAGTTTGGGCCACTGGTACTGGTGGGCAGTGGCGGGGTTGAGGTGGAACTGATGCGCGATGTGGCTGTGGGCATTGCCCCGTTGACTCGGGTGCAGGCCGAAGACATGCTGGACGCCACCCAAGCCGGGATGCGGCTGAAAGGGTGGCGCGGCGTGCCGCCCGGAGACAGAGATGCCGTGTTGGAAGCAATGATGCGCCTGGCACAGGCGGCTTGTGACTTCCCCGCGATTTCAGAGTTGGAGATCAATCCTCTCTACGTGTTTCCGAAGGGACAGGGCGCTCTTGCCGTGGACGTGCGTGGGGTCCTTGAGTGAGTGCATCAGGTCAGATGAGTCTGGGAGAGAGCGACAGGAGTCCCCGCAGGATCACTGCCTGGCGGTGGTTGCGACGCATCCTCTTTCTGACCGCTGTCAGCCTGCTTCTGACGACGGCCAGCGTGGTTCCGGAGAAGGAATTCAATCTGCGCCTCTCTCCGCTTATTGCTGGCCAGCGCTTTGACTGGGTTGACTGGGAGACGGACGTGCTGCTGGAGGAGACCGTCTGGTGGCTTCAAGGTCGTCCGCTATCGGACGACGCTGCCCAGCAGAGCGGGGAGGTGCGTGGATTCCTGGCGGAGCAGCAACGTATGTGGGACTTGGAGGCCCGGATTCGGGGTGAATACGCCAGGTTGCCCCAGTCCCCGGCCGAATCCCCGGCGGACTCACCCAACGACCATCTATCGTCGGTGAAGCCTCTGGAGCGTGAGCTGGCTGAATTGAGGCGGCAGCAGGCAGAGGCGGCTCCTCGGATTGAGCGCATCATGGCAAATCAGACCGCGCAGGTGCTCGCGGCCGAGGGAGTGGGGTGGGGCGCTCGTGTCTGGCCGCCGATATCGTTTCGCTTCAACGATATGCCAACCTACCTGGTCATCTCCCCACGCGACGAGATCCGTCAATATCGGGGCCTCTTCCTGCTGCCCGACGTGAGTGAGGCGGAACGCGCCCGGCTGGAGACGGCAATTGAAGCGCAGCTGGATGTGTCCGCGTTGGTGGATGATGTGGGGGGCATAGGAGTCTGGCCCACTATGGTCACTGACAGCGCATCACTGCGCAGCCTGCTTGACATCATTGCCCATGAGTGGACCCACACGTATCTGTTTTTCCGTCCTTTGGGGCTTCACTATGGTGACAGCCGAGACCTGACCACTATGAACGAGACGGTTGCCTCCATGGTGGGCGAGGAGGTGGCCGATCTGGTGATATCGGACTATTATCCAGAGCTGGCACCCTCTTCAGCGGAGGCAGGTTCGGGTGCGGAAGCGGAAGACACCCAGCCAGACGAGTTGGACCTGGCAATGCGCCGCATTCGCCGGCACGTGGACGATCTGCTGGCGGAAGGTCGGGTGACTGAAGCGGAGACCTACATGGAAGTGGAACGGCAGAAGCTGGTGGAGGCCGGTTACCGTTTGCGCCGGCTGAACCAGGCCTATTTCGCCTTCCACGGCAGCTATGCCACCAGCCCGGCCTCGGTAGATCCGATCGGCCCCTGGATGCGCCAGCTGCGTGCTCAGAGCGGGTCGTTGAAGGCCTTCGTGGACCAAGTGGCCGGCATGCGTACGCTTGATGACCTGTTGGACGCCCTGGGCGAGGACAGGTTGTCGCGTTGATAGGGCACGCAGCAGTCATGGGCGATGGATCCTTGCCCCTGGGGCGATTGCTGGGGACCCATCCACCTCCATTGCCTGGACCGAGGACATCACTGAAGCCGAAGCCACGTTTGACTGGATTCCTCCTGAGGTGGACTTTGTCCATTCGAGGAGTTTGCATCCCCAGATGCAAATGTGGCCACGAGATACGGCATCTGGGGATGCCTTGCTCCATAGGTTAGCATCCCCTGGACAAGATATAGTGGCATTGGTGAAATG